>CAZKNM010000011.1:7072-40384 GCA_964554135.1 uncultured Melioribacteraceae bacterium | reverse complement strand
ATATATGGATCTTTACAAATTCTAAAAAACTTTTCTCATTAGTGAAATACTCATATATAATATCGACAGATCTTCTCTGTCCTTCCCAAGCCAATAACTTCTTTGCTTCTTCTTTCTTAAACCAAGAATATTCCGAATGTTCTTTCGAAATTTTAACAACTCCGACATTTTTAACTTCAGCAGCAAAAACCGGAACCATGCAGGCTAAATCATCTTCGTGTGAATAAAAAGAATTCATATATGGTACTACCCAAAAATTTATAGGAGCTAATCCGGTTTCCTCTTTAATCTCCCTAACAGCTGTTTCATAAGCCTTTTCTCCCTTTTTTATAGAACCCGTAACCATCTACCAAATGTTTGGATACAATTCATCTTTATTTCTTTTCAATAGTAAGAATTCTATATCATTGGTGATTTTACGGAAAATATGTGCTTCAATTAAAAATGATGTTACTTCCATAGTACCTACTAACTTAAGATTAAAAATACGCTCTTGCTTCAGCCTTCATTGTATTAATGACTTTCCCCTTGCTATGATATCTGCCATCATAACTAATACTTGTTTGCAAGTTGCTGGCAATTCTATAATCAAAATTGAACCGCCAATAATAATTTTTACCTATCGCATTACCTTTTGTGATTTCAAACGGTATATAATTAGAGCTTGTATTTGCATTTAATTCATTCCGTTCAAATTCAATTCGTAATCTCCCTGTACCGGCAAAAGATAAATTCACTCTTAAAAGTAATGAATTTGTGTTTATTATCGTAGGATTAACCGGTAAATTATCCTGGTTTTGCATTACTTTTATTTTAAATCCTACTTCCAGAAATCCGATCGGGCGATATGAGAAATCAGTGTTAAATTCATTACTGGTTACCATCCTCGCACGGTTTGATGTTGAAGGAGCTATTATATTATCTGTTTGGTTGATTACTTCTGTTTGATTGTTTATTTCTTTTACCATCTTAAAACGTATCCGCAGACTCCGCTCACGAAAAAAACCCTTCTCCAATCCGCCGCTGAACTGATTAAGACTTTTTCTCTGTGTAAATCGTAGCCTAAAAGAAAGATTACTTCTGCTCTTAAAAAGATAGACATCATGTTGAAAATAATTTGATCCATAAATTGTGGTTGAATCATTTAGGAAACAAGAAGTGTTAAGCAAATATATTTTATGAGTATCATTTATTTTGCTTTTTTCTTCTATCCTTACATATGTTTCCGTTGAAATTGCATTTAGCAATTTGCCAATGAATGTATTATCCTTAATAAATTTCGAAAAATCTATTTCCCATCTCGTATTTGCTTTAAGATTGATTATCGGGAATAACTCATCAGTAGGAATTGTCGTAACTATGTACTCACCGTCATAAGCAGTCAATTCAAATTCATTTTCTTCTGCGATGCCGTTATTGTTTAAATCGCCAAGATATATATAATTACCTGATCCTTGAGGAACCGGTACGAAGATCCTTTCCAGCTTTGCAGATTTCTCTGTGGCAGCCTCGTAATAAATATCCCCCTCAATGAAATTTGACCATAAATTTAACTTTGATTGAGATCTTATGAGAATTGTTTCGCTATCTGTAAATCCTCTGACTTTATAAATTTCTGTGAATTTTTTATTTCTAAAAATCACATCCAGAGAAGATGTTATTTCGGGAATTCCACGATAACTCAATCCTATACTCTTTGTGTCCGCTGAAGATTCTTTTTTAAGTATCCCGTCAATTGGATAAGATTCTTCTCTAAATGAATATTTCGCTTTTACATTAAAACCGAATATATTTACTACTTCAAAATATGGACCAAGCTCAAGATATTTTAAACTCGTACTCATTAATGAATCAACTTCTGAGGGGAAGTCCTTTCTCAACTCATGCAAAAATTCTATCCCTAGTTTATATTTATCAAGAATAAAATAGGAGTTTCCATTCTGACGTAACCACTTTGTAAGTAAATTATTGTTATTCGATTTAACATAATCGAAGTTATAATCTAGACTGTAAGATTTTTCTTCCAACAGATTAAGGTTGGTCAAATAGCGATTAGATGTAAGCACTTCGCCTTTTTTTAAGTATCCATATTTGGAAACTATTTTTAATTGATTTAAAGGCTGTAAGCTCAGATTTACTTCTCTCAATTCTTCATTTGCCTTAATATCATTTTGAATATTATAATATCTATTAAACTCAACATCGTTAATTCGGTCGATGGAAGTAAATTTATCCTGCATATACCTATCTCTAAATGAAAATCCTATTTTACCAAGATTCACATCGCCCAAACTTATTTCTCTCGGTTTGGCTGTAAGTGAAATATTCCTTGCGTAGCCAAAGTTATCATCATCATCCACGTTCGAGAATCGATTCATATCATATAAACTTCCTGCAAATTCCAAGATCAAATTTACTTTCTCGAAAGGTTCTGCATCAATTAAAATATTCCCTTGTTGGCGTAATTCCGGGAAAGGCAAATATTTTACTGGTAGGTATGCTCCTAATCCTATTCCGACAAATTTATAATGACCGAGACTTTCTTTGCGGTAATCTCCTTTACCTTCTCCAACAAAACTGAAAGTAACATCATACAAGGCTTGCGTATCCCCTGGATTGTAGAGATAATATATGAATTGTTCATTATTTAGTAATGTATCAACTTTCACATATATTCCAATTATACGCCCCGTAGAATCCGGTTCGGCAAGCTTCACACCACTTACGACTGCTTTGTTTCTATTGCTCCCGGCTTCTTCCATAATTCTTTTTTCTTCATCTGATAAAGTTAGATCTACAGGACTTGCTTCATCATCCCCTTCTCTATAATAACTGAAATATATTTTAAGCCTATCATCAAAGTATTTTGTTTTGAATGACGTACCGAAAAAGTTTCGTCTGTAATTTCTATCTGTGTATTCAAAATCCACTGTAATTCTGCTAACAGAAGTAATAATTCTTTTGTATGTAAAAATAATTTCCGCATTTGAGTATTCAATCGTGTAATCATTATTCTCACCTCGAATTAATTCTACACCATCTAGATACACATTCTCACTGCCCGCGATGATTGTTATATATCTCTCGTTGTTTGCACCATAAATGCGATATGGACCTTGCACACCATCCTGTCCTAAAAATTGATTTGTATTATACTTACCTCTTGAGCCTGCAAGACTAATGACACCGGTATTATCACCAAAATTGAATTCTCCTTTAAGTCCTTGAAGTTTTCTGTCGATATTACCGAATTGTCCGTATTTCTCTTTCAAATCATAGTCACCGAATGTACCGACAACATTCGAATGACGCACTTCAATAAAAACTTTGTCTAGTTCTTCCAAACGTTCAGTATTTCCTTCTGGCTGGATCGGAGTATTTTCATCTGAAAGAGCAGCAACAATTTCTATCTCATCCGATAAGCGTCCGGATAATTGTAATCTTAAACCACTGTTTAACGTGAAATCATTATTGGTACCAAAGGTAAAACCACGAACAATGCTGCCGCTTTTCTGAATATCTCTTCCAAAAATAGACTCACTTGTCAGCGGTGCATATTCAAGTTTTATTACTTTGGTCGTATCCAAATGCAAATCGTCATATTTAACAACCAGATTCCTTCTTTTGTATTCTTTTTTCAAGTCAATCAAGATTGTTTCATAAGTCACAAATAATGAATCACCAAATGAAAATAGTGAAGGATCGGTTAGTCTGATATATACATGTTTATAATCAAGTCTATATTCATCATTCTTAAGTTTGCTTCCTTTAAACAAAACAGACTCACTAAACGGTAATATGGAGAGTGCTTTCAATTTGTAATGATTAGAAAAATTTATTAGAAGAGTATCTGTCACAGTTAATGTATTAAAGTCTTCTTGAGCATAAATAGAACAAGACAGTAGTATGAAAAGAAAAAATTCTTTTAGGATTTTTTTTTGTATTATCAAATGATTGAGAAGGTTTTTTGATAAATAAATCTAAACCGATAAGGTTTCTATTGCAAGAATAAATTTCACATTACTTTGAGAATCAATTTTGAGAATAAATATTCAGCAATAACAGAATATTATTTATTACTCGTATCTGAGTGCTTCAATCGGATCCAGGTTAGAAGCTTTGATTGCTGGGTACACACCAAATGAAACGCCTACGATAGTTGTTACAATAATACCGATAGTGATCCACTCAACCGGGAATATTGCCGAGACATTTAAAAATGAAGCTACGAGATTACCTCCAAGCACTCCTAAAATAATCCCTACCAATCCTCCAAATTGACTTAATACTATAGACTCTACCAAGAATTGTGTACGAATTATTCTTTTCTTTGCACCAACAGCTTTTCTTATACCAATTTCCCGGGTTCTTTCTGTAACACTAACCAACATAATATTCATAATTCCTACACCGGCAGCAATAAGAGCAATGAAAGAAATAATTCCCGCACCTATTTTAAAATATTGGGTAATGTCGTTAAACTGCAGAATTAACTGGTCATTAGTAATAATTTCAAAATCATTCTCTTCATATGCAGCAACTTTCCTTATTACTCTTAATACAGCTATTACTTCGTCCATCGTTGCAGGAAGCAGTTCAGGACTGAGAGCCATAATCGTATAACTAGAACTTCTACTTGAACCATAATATTTTTCAAAAAGTGAAAGCGGGATAGTTAAAAAATTATCGCGCCCTTGCCCTAAAACACTTCCTCTTTTTTCATACAATCCGATTATTTCCAAGTTCATGTTTTCTACTCTTACTGTCTGTCCTATAGGGTAAATAGTTGAGAACAATTTTTCTTTTACTTCAGCACCAAGTATGCAAACATTTCTTTTGTATTCCATGTCCTGTTGATTGAATCCTCTACCTTCATCTATATTTAAATCCATTACTCTAAATTGATCAAAGTTTCCCCCGTAGATAACCACGCTGGGATTTGTAGACGAATTACCATACTTCACAACTTTACCGCTGGTTGCAATTCCAATTCCAACTGCTGCCGGTAATGATGTTATTTCCTGTAATCTTTCTCCTTGTTCAATGGTTAAATCTTTTCTGTTCCTATATTGAGATCTATCATGCGGACCTGATAGAATAGCAGGATATTTTTGGATAATGAAATTGTTTGTACCGATTGAATTAAAAACATCCTCAAAACTTTGTTGTACAGCACCGATCGCAGTCATAACAATGATTATTGAAAAAAGACCGACTGAAATTCCCAGCAGTGTTAGGCTTGAACGCAATTTGTTATTCTTTAGAGAATCCCAGGCCATAAATATACTTTCAAAAATCTGCATTAAATCTCCATTACCCTTAGAATTGTTAGATTTTTATTCATAACGCAAAGCCTCAACCGGATCCATTTTTGAAGCTTTATATGCCGGCATAAAACCTGAAATTATTCCTACTACTGCTGATATAAATAATGAAAGAATTACTATATCCATAGGCATTGCTGTTGGGAGAAATTGATCTATTATCAAACTGATCGGGAAAGAAATGGTCAGCCCGATCATCCCACCAATAATACAGATTATTGCAGCCTCAGCTAAAAATTGTATAAGTATAGACCATGTCCTCGCGCCAATTGCCTTTCTAATACCAATCTCCTTTGTTCTTTCTGTTACAGAAACAAACATAATATTCATTATACCAATTGCTCCTACAAAAAGAGATAAACCTGTAATAACAATAACCCGCTAAAGCAACTATGCCAACGGTTCTATCATATGCATCGGTAAAAGCTTCCTGCTGATTAATTGCAAAATCATCCGGTTGACCAAGAGGTACTTTCCTTAAATTCCTCATTATTTGTCTTATCTCTTCTTTTGTATCTTCTATCTTATTCACATCGGTAACCTTCACATCAATTCTCATCATACTTCTTCCTTTACCGAAATTTTTCTCAAATACTTTAAAAGGTATGATTACCATCCCATCCAAACTGAAAGTACCGAATAATCCTGTACCCTGTTTTTCCAAAACACCAATAACTTTAAGCGGAGTATTACTTACTTTAATATATTTATTAAGCGGATCTGAATTGGGGAATAAAGCATCGGCTATATCCTGACCGATTATACATATCGGACGATTGGCTTTAACATCAAGTTCATTCATGAACCTTCCTTTGGCTGGAACAGAACTTCCAGTTTTGATATAATCTTCATTCGTTCCAACAATCATAGAGGCTTGCACTGATTCTTGTTTATACTTAATTGTCCTTCCAAAGGTTCGAATAGTAGGCGCTATTGCACTATATGAACTCAATCTTTCTTTGAGTTTTTCATATTGATAATAATCTATATCCTTTCGATTTCGATATTCTCGATAATCTCTGCTTCCAAACCATTCAAACTTATCTACATATAAAACATCATTTCCGAAAAGAGAAATTGTATTGACGAATGCTTCTCGTAGACCGACAATTGCTGTAGACATTGTTGTAACAGCGAATATTCCGATGATAATTCCAAGTGTTGTTAATACTGATCTCATTTTGTTGACTCGAATTGCGCGTAATGAAATCAGTATGCCTTCCTTAAGGTCAATAAAAAATTTTTTCATTGCTTCACAAAAGAAATTTAATGGTTCGTAATATAAAGATTTATATTTAAAAGGAAAATGCGATTTGAAATATACTTTCAAATCGCATTTTTGACAGTCGAACACTTGAGTAATTAAAGTATGTTCAACTCTTACTCATACCGTAATGCTTCAATAGGATCTAAATTGGCGGCTTTATATGCAGGATATGTTCCGAAAGAAATACCTATGATAATACATAGCATTATACCTAGCATGATCCAGCCCATAGGAAGAACTGCAGCAGCATTTAATAATGATCCGGCAAAATTGCCTATTGCTACACCCGTAATTATCCCAATGAGTCCACCAAACAAACATAAGATGATGGCCTCGATTAAAAATTGAATTAATATGTTTATCTTCTTTGCACCAATAGCTTTACGGATTCCTATTTCCCGTGTTCTCTCGGTTACAGATACAAGCATAATATTCATTATTCCAACACCTGCCGCTAGAAGTGCAATTGCAGCAACAACGAATGCACCTATTCTTGCACCCGAAGTAATGTCGTTAATCTGAGTCAATAATGATTCATTTGACCAAATTTCAAAATCATTCTCCTCACCCGGAACTACTTTTCTTATAGTTCTGAAATATCCCTCAGCTTTTTCAATGACATCATTATATGATTCTCGGTCCTGTGCCATAACTGTGATATTTACACTCCTTGATCTTTTACCATAAAAACTTTGAAAAGTAGTAATAGGCATTACAGCAAAGTTTCCTCTGCTTTGCCCGAATATTTCTCCTTCATTTTCCAGCACACCGATTACTCTAAGTTTATTCCCATCAACTCTGATTTCTTGATTAATAGGATCAAGATAATCAAAAAGAGTTTTAGCAGCATCGTAACCAAGTACAATAAACCTCTCATATCTTTGAATATCCTGATTATTGAAAGCACGGCCTGTCTCTATAATCCATTTATTATTCGGAAAAGCTTCTGGTGTAACACCCGACACGCTTATATTAGGATTTGTTTCCTTATTTCTATATTTAAGAACTTTTCCAAAACCCCATTGTTCACCTCCAACAGAAGCATAAGGTGAAAGTTTTTCGTTCAATGTATAAAATTCTTCTAATGTTATATCACGCCTATTTCTTAATTTTGCTCTCTCTTCATTCCCTCCGGTTCGGATAGCTGGCATTTTTTGTATCTGAAATGTATTCTGCCCCAACTGTGAAACTCCCTGCTCAATACTTGTCTGAAGCATATCAATTATAGTACTGATAGCAATGATGGAAAAAATACCAACTACTATCCCTAAGATAGTTAGTGAAGATCTTAATTTATTTGCATATAACGAACTAAGCGCTACTTTTATTATTTCCATTATTCATACCTTAAAGCTTCTACTGGATCTAATTTAGCTGCTGCATAAGCCGGAGCGTAACCGGAGATAATCCCTGTTAGAATAGAAATTATTATTGCAAGAACTACCGCATCGACTTGAACCGACGTTGGCAAAAACTGATTAATTACTAAAGCAGTAATCACGGCTAGAATTAAACCGATCAATCCGCCCAACATACAAATAATTGCAGCTTCTGAAATAAATTGGCCTAAGATAGTTCTTTTTTTCGCACCTATGGCTTTACGAATTCCTATTTCCCTCGTTCTTTCTTTAACAGATACAAACATAATATTCATAATTCCTATGGCCCCTACAATTAAAGAAAGACCTGTAATGAATAAACCTCCAATTTGGATCACACCAATCGTACTGTTAATTTCGTTCAGCAATCCTTCCTGTTGATTTATTGAGAAATCTTCCTTCTCATTATAAGCTAGACCTCTTACTCTTCTCATTGCACCAAGTGATTCTTCTTTAACCGCGTCGACCATCTGACTGCTAGGTGCACGCACATTTATTGTTATACTTCTAAACGATTCTCTTTGAAAATATTTGAATACACAATCAATAGGTAAAAAAGCTTGATTATCTGGATTGAAATTTCCCATCACCCAACTGCCCTGTTCATCAAGAACACCAACGACTTTGAATTTCTTTCCTTTTATTTTTACTAACCTATCCAGCGCATCACCTCTAGGAAAAAGTTTATTTGAAATTTCACTCCCTAATACAATAACATTTCTCGCTCCGTTACTCTCAAGTTCTGTAAAAAATCTTCCTTGTGAAAAAGTAAGATTTGTAGTTTGGATATATTCATTAGTCGTTCCTGTTACTAAAATTTCTTCAACGGTATTTTCTTCATATTTAAGAGTCTGTCTTGACCATGCTGTGGGTGCTATTGCTAAAGGGAGCTTTACTAAATCTTTATAACGCCTGAAATCTTCCATATCAAGGTTCCTTCTGTTCCTCATTTCCCAGAATGGAATATCGTTGGTAAACCATTCATATTTATCAATGTATAAATTATCCGATCCAAGAGATGAGACGCCCGTCTGGAACGCAATATCAATTCCTTTAATTGCAGTTGACATAGTGACTACTGCCCATATACCTATAACTATTCCTATAGTTGTTAGAGCTGCTCTAACTTTGTTGGCCCGAATAGCCCTAAGCGAAATAGCAAGTCCTTCTTTCAATTCAAATAAGAAATTCTTCATCACGTCCCCTTTAATTTATTTCGATAGAACTTTCGGTTTCTTGCGATTTTTTACTTTCTCATCACTTTCAATTAATCCGTCTCTAATCCTAATTATTCTAGCAGCATGTTCTGCTATGTATTCCTCGTGTGTGACAAGAATGATTGTATTACCTTGTTCGAATATATCGTTGAATAAGGTCATTATTTCTTCACCGGTTTTTGTATCAAGGTTACCAGTAGGCTCATCAGCCAGGATAATTGAAGGTTCGGTAACAAGAGCACGTGCAACAGCTACTCTTTGTTTTTGACCACCGGATAATTCATTGGGTTTATGATGAACTCTATCGGCTAGACCAACGCTTTCAAGAGCCTTTTTAGCCTTTTCCTTTCTCTTAACACTTGATATACCTGCATATATCAAAGGAAGTTCAACATTGTGCAATGCATTGGATCTAGGTAATAAATTGAATGTCTGAAACACAAATCCAATTTCTTCATTTCTAATCTTTGCCAGGTCATTATCGCTCATTTCACTGACATTTTTCCCATTAAAGTTGTAAAGTCCCTTTGTAGGAGTATCCAAACAACCAAGCATATTCATTAAAGTAGATTTACCCGAACCTGACGGTCCCATAATCGCAACATATTCATTTTTAGCTATATCCAGTGACACATCCCTTAGAGCATGAACCTCCTCCAAACCAACCTGATATATTTTAGCTATATGTTCAATATGTATAATACTCATGATTCAACCATGTTGTTTTGTTTGTCAGTTATTTAATTTGATTCGCTCTTTTTCTTTTGTACCATTAGTTTAGAACCATCTTCCAATTCTTTAGAGATTGCTCTATAAGGACCCGTCACAACTTCTTGACTTTCATTAAGACCATTTATTATTTCTATATATGTATCGTCACTAATACCCGTTTCAACTTTTATCAGTTTTGCTTCATTACTTTCTACAGCGAAAACAACTTCCTCTGGTTTAACTGTTTTTCCGTTCTTTGGTTTTGGAGCACTTTCACCTTCACTCTCACTCTCTTCCCCTCTTCTCTCATCTTTTGGGGTTCTCGCCGTTACACACTGAATGGGAATGGATAGTACACTAAGCTTAGTCTCTGTTTTAATATCTGCATCGCAGGACATTCCTGGCCTTATGTTTTCTTTTGGATCAATCAACTGAATTTTAACTTCAAAATTCACTACTTCATCTTGAGTGCCTAAACCTGTTGTAATAGCAGCATTGCCCATTTCTGTGACTTTACCTTCAAAAATGCTGTCACCGAAAGCATCAATTTGAACCTCGGCAGTATCGCCAATTGAAATTAGCACAACATCATTTTCATCTACTTCGACAGTAGCTTCCATAATATTCAAATTAGCTACCGTCATTAGGTGTGTTCCCTGGCTGAAACTTGATCCTAATACTCTCTCGCTCAACTCAACGAATAATTCCGTAATCGTACCTTCAATAGGAGAATAAATAACAGTTTTGGCAAGTTCAACTTCTGCATCTTTATAAGATTCATCGGCTTGCATTACATTTGCATTTGCAGCTTCGACAGCACCTTCACTTTGTAAATAATTTGATTTAGCCTGTTCTAACTGAGACTCGCTCGCCAATCCTTTTTCGAACATACCTTGAATACGTTTATATTCAGCTTCAACTTGATCGATTGTAGCTTTTCTAATTTTCAAATCGGCTTGCGCGGCTTCAAGACTTGCAAATGCTCTGTTTTTGCGGGCTATATACTGTTCAGGTTTTAATCTTATTAAAAGTTGTCCTTTTTTAACTTTTGATCCAATTGCAACCGGTAGTTCAACTATTTCACCGGTTACTTCAGGTCTTAAAATAACCTGTTCAACCGGATTTATTTTACCTGTTGCTGAAACAACCTGCGTTATATTTCGTTTCTGAACCTGTTCGGTTTGAACAGAAAAGATTTCTTCTTTATTGCCACTTGCGATAACTAGTATGATTACAATAAGTAACAGTAAACCTAAACCGCCGAAGATAAAAATCTTCTTCTTAGATTTTTTTAACTTCCCGTTAGCCATGAGAGTTTTCTCCTTGTTCTATTTTTCGTAATTTTTATAATCAAGTTTGCCGAGGTAATTAACCAATCTATCTTTCAATCTATAGAAATCGAACTGAGCATTTATTTTTGTTCTCATTGCATCAGTATAATCTCTATCCGATTGTAATACATCTAGAATTGTACCCGATCCGAGACTGTATCTTTCATAATTCATTTTTCTATTTTCTTCCGCGGCAAGTACGTTTTTCGTTGCTACATCAAGACTTTTCTTACCAGCAACAAAATCAAGGTATCCCTGTTTTACTTCAATTTTTACTTGTCTTTCCAAAGCATTAAGTTGTTCTTGTGCATTTAATTCCTGAGCTGCGGCATATTCTATTTGTGCTTCTGTGTTCCAATTTGAAAAGATAGGTAAACTAAGAGTCAGACTAACATTCCATACTTTTCTATCGAATAGATTATCAGTTTTTAATGCACTTGTTCCGTAGGAATAGTTTCCGTTAAGTGAAGGGAAAAGACCACTTCTTGCAATAATAACTCCGCTGCCTGCGCTTTCAACTGAATATTTTTGACTCTGATAATCGTATCTATTATTCAGAGCTTCTTCAACCATCTTAGCAATACTTTTGAACTCCTGTAAATATGCATCGGAATTAATTATTTCAGACTGATCAAAAGGATCTTCAAATTCGTATTCCTCGAGAACATCAAGTGCCAAAAAGTTTAACAAAGTACCCTTCGCGTTTTCATATGAATTCTCAGCTTGAATCTCGAGTAATTCGGCATTCCCTAATTGATACTGCTGGGCATAAACATCTGCCATAGGTACAGCACCAAGTCTATTTCGCTCCTGAACAGTCTCTAAAAATTTGCGATTATACTTCACATTTTCGCGTTGTACCTCAAGCAATGCTTTGGCGCTTGCAATTGCATAGTATAGTTCGGTAGTTTGATAAACCAAATCTTGTTTTAGTTTTGCTAGATCCAACTTAGCCGATTCTAAATTATCGCTTGCTTGAGATATTCCCGAAATATTAGCGAGACCGTTAAATAATACCCACGATCCACCCGCTCCAACTGAGTATGACCTTGTATCTGTTGATGTTAGTGGTACTTCAATAAGATTACCCAAGTAATCGATTTGTGTTCCACCAATATCTTGTGTTCTACTCCAATTCCAGCTTCCCTGCAAACCTAAACTAGGTAATAGATTCCCCCACGCACTTTTCAATTGTGTTTTACTGTACTCAAGACTGTTCTTAGATTGAATCAAACTTGAATTTCTCTGAAGTGCAATTGAGATCGCTTCATCGAGAGTCAGCTTTTTTTGTGCATAGAGACTCGTTGTTAAAAACAATGTACAAAGTATTAACAAGTATTTTTTCATCACTCACTCCTTAGGCAAAGTTATGCTATATTGAGGTTAAAGATTTATTCTTTAATGATTATGACGTTGTTATCACATCAAAAGTTACAAAAAGTCCTAATTTTTTTTATAGTAATTGAATATACCATTTCATTTTGACACAGAAAAAAATCAACTAGTTTAACCGGTTAGAAAGGAATTTTTGATCTCCAATAGATAAGCATAAGCTTCTTCATAGTTGTTGCCTATTTTGCCGTCTAATATTGCTTCCTCAATAGCCGATTTTATTTCCCCCACTTTCTTCGAGGGAGGAATATTACATACATCCATAATTATATTTCCATCTACTGGAGATTGAAAAGCTTTTAATTTGTCCTTTTCTTGGACATCCTTCACTTTCTTCATTACGATATCGTAATTTTTTAAATACTGATTTACTTTATATGGATTTTTACTCGTTATATCAGCCCGGCACAGTGTTATGAGATCGTCTAAATCTTCACCTGCAGTTGCGCCCAATCTTCTTATCGCCGAATCAGTAACTTCATCATCCACAAGAGCAATGGGACGTAGGTGCAGACGAACTAGATTTTCAACATAATCCAATTTAGATAAAGGGAGTTTCATCCGAATAAATATTTTTTTAAGCATTCTTGCACCAATCTCATCATGACCATGAAATGTCCAACCTGTTCCTTCAATAAATTTTTTTGTGAATGGTTTCGCAATGTCATGAACTAATCCAGAAAACCTTAACCAAATATTATCCGACACTTCAGCAATGTTATCGACCACAATACAAGTATGCAAAAATACATCTTTATGGTGATGATCTTGCCTTTGTTCCACACCGGACAATTCTGAAATCTCGGGAAAGATAACGTCCATTACACCGGTTGTATAAAGTGGTTTCAATCCCAAGGATGGTTTGGAGGAAGCTAAAATTTTTAAGAACTCTTCAGTAATTCTTTCTTGCGATACAATTTTTAACCGGTCAACCAATTTTGATGCTGCTTCCAAAATGGATTCGTTGATATCAAATTTTAGCTGAGCTGAAAAACGAAAAGCACGCATTATTCTTAAAGGATCATCATCAAATGTTTTTAATGGATCTAATGGAGTTCTAATCAGCTTAGCTTTTAAATCCTTCATTCCGTTGAATTTATCGAGTAACTCCCCATAATTATTTTTATTCAAAGAGACTGCTAATGTATTAATCGTAAAATCCCTTCTATTAATATCATCTTCGAAAGTACCGATTTGAACTTGCGGATTTCTACTATTCTTTTTATAGGATTCTTTTCTTGCACCTACGAATTCATAATTCATATCATTATATACAAAGTGAGCTGTACCAAAATTTTTATAGGTTACAACGTCTTTAACACCAAAAATCTTTGCCAACTGTTTTGCATATTTTGGACCGTCTCCTATTATAAGTAAGTCGATCTCATCTCTATCTCGGTCTAACAATAAATCTCTTATATATCCCCCAACAATATAAACATCAACATCCATTTGAGCTGCTAACTCTGAAAATTTGATAAATTGATCTACCGATTTAATATGTTTAAGAATCTTTTTCATGCAATACTATTGAAATGTATAAACTAATTTTGTTCTCACATCTTCTTGATTTTCAATCATCCATAATATTTTTTTTAGATTTTCTTTATATGCATTTCTCTTTTGCTCTATTGGATACTTTAGAGCTTGTTCAGCATAATGCTTTGCCTTTATCAAGTCTCCATTTTCAATTGTATACCGCGATAATTTAATAGCTGCATATGCTGATACTTTATCATTAATGGTAAAATGACTGTCTACTTTATGTATAAAGTCAGAATAATCTTCATTTAGGTCGGAGGATAAAGAGATAAATATCGGGATTATATAAGGATTACTTTTCCTTTCAATAAGTGAACCGACAGTTACATATTTATCATACTGACTTCCCAGCAAATATTTTTTTAACACATCGATACTTTCACTCTGTATTATTACTCGGCTTCGCGCTAAGATATTATAGTCAATATTTGGATTCTCACTCAAAATTGAATTATATAAATCTAGCGCTTTGCTGTTCTCTCCACATCTTACCAAAACATCAGCATATATTAATTGCAAATTAAAAAAATATGATGTGTTTTCATACTTTTCAAATTCCTCATTCAAAGTTTTCCTAGCTAAATCAATACTATCGATTTTGATAAGGCTATTTGTATACCCAATAAGTGCGTAATATGTTTCGGAATATTTAAAAAGATTTTTAAATATTCCTTCAGCATCCCCAAAAGCACCTTTGTTATATTTCTCCCAACCTCTTTTCAGCTGATTGGCTACATATCTTGCACAAGTTCTCTTGAATATTGGCTTTCGCCCATAATATAAAACTGCTTCATTCTTATTCTGAATATAATTCAGGTGATCTAGGTATAAATAGTAATCTTTTTCAAGCTCAGTGAAGTTGATACCAAAATGAGTTTCAAAATTAAGATCACCGTAAAATGAATTAACTTTTTCTATTCCGAATCTCTCCTTAAGATACTTTATGAATGAGCCGGCAAAAATATATGAAACCGACGATGTCTGCATAAAGAATTTCAATCCGCTAAATAAATCTAACAATGGGAAATTAAATCCATTCTTATAAGCAAGTGCCGCCATATAGTGCAGATCATTATCGTCATAATTATCTTCAATCATCATCGCATATCCCTCTATCATTGATGGATTAAACATGTGTGCTTGAAAGGTGTAACTCCAATTTCGGCGGTGAATACATGAGCTATTTCATGTTTTAATGTTTGGTTATAACTATCATATGTCGTGTATAGCTGATACAACCATGGTTTAGCAACATCTGCCCTTCCGACGCCAAACAATCTTCTTTTCTGTTCATTACTATCAAAAATAAATGATTCAATCTTTCTCTCGGGAGAATAGCCTACTTCATCATTAATCGAATTAAAATAATATTCATGATGAAGTATCAAATTCACCAACTTGACCTTAGATATTGAAGAAGAATAATGAATTACAAAATGCTCTGTTTCAACTTTATTATTTAATTCACTCGTAATTACCGATTCATTTGTAGCAAAACCAAGAAATGGTTTTGATAATCCGAAGAATATTGAAACCAAGGCCACTGCCGATATAAAGAATGCTTTATTCAAAATTATTAGCCGTTTACTCTTCTGAATAATAAGCAACACACCGCTAAAATAAATCAAGTTCAATATTCTATAATAAATCAGCAACGAACTTATGGCTATATCTTCATCATAAATAGTGCCCGGGAAATACCCAACAATTGGATTGTAGAAATATACTTGCTGATAAAAATAAATATCGAAAACTGGGAGTAAAAGTATAATAAGGAAGACAAGTATGAATGTTAGGTATGAAAATTTTTTCATGAAAAAACAAATAATCAGGGCAACTGAAATACCCAAGACATAGGAAGGAATTGAAATTACAAAATAGAATAAGAGATCGATAGAAAAAGGACATATCTGGAAAGCTAAAGTATTAACAAACGATAATAAGAAAGGGACTGTAGTAACTGCTAAATAAAAAATCCAATTATTTGAAATAACACTTCTGAAATGATTATGATCTTCGTCGGTGCGCTTATAAAAGTAAACAGTAGCCAAACCACCTATTAAAAACTGAACTACAGCATTGAAAACTGAAAACTCATATCCAAGAATATTGGTTAATGGTAGATTCAATAAGAATCCGTTAAACAAAACCAAAAGAATGAATAATATCCAAGGGAAGATATTTCTGCGGGATTTAAAAAATTTCCTCACTATTAATATTCCGTCGTTTGTACTCTCTCAATATCGGCACCAAGTTGTTGTAATTTTTCTTCAATTCTCTGATAGCCTCGATCTATATGATAAATCCTCAAGACCTCTGTAATCCCTTCGGCAGCTAAACCGGCTAAAACAAGTGAGGCACTTGCTCTTAGGTCAGTAGACATAACTTTCGCACCAGTTATTTTTTTTACACCTTTAACAACGGCACTGTTGTTTATAATTTCGATGTCGGCCCCAAGTCTATTCAGTTCCGGTACGTGTTTAAATCTATCATGATAAATAGTATCTGTTATGGTTGCGGTTTTGTCTGCTAAAGTCATATATGCAGTCCACTGCGCTTGAAGATCAGTCGGGAATCCGGGAAATATAGCAGTGGAAAGATCTATACTCTTAGGAAAAAAATTAATTGCATTAACTGTTATGATATTTTCATCGATACTCACTTTGGCTCCACTGTCTTCAAGCTTCGAAAAAAGTGATTCGAGATACTCTGGATTTGAATACTCTATTTCTATTTTGCTTTTCGTTATCGCTGAAGCCAAACAAAGAGTACCCGCTTCAATCCTATCTGATATATTTATTATCTCAACTGGTTTAAGTTCATCAACACCTTCAATCTCTAATGATGAAGTACCGATTCCACTTATTTTCGCACCCATTTTCAACAGATGTTGCTCCAATAATGTTATTTCGGGTTCTTGAGCTGCATTCGTTATTAATGTTGAACCCTTCGCGAGAACTGCTGCCATCAAAGAGTTCCCGGTAGCTCCAACTGAAGAAACATCAAAATTTATTTTTGCTCCTTTCAACCGAGATGCTTTGGCAATAATATATCCTTCTTCAATTTCAACATTCGCACCCAATTTTTTCATCGACTCAATGTGCAGATTGATAGGTCTTGGTCCCCATGCACAACCACCTGGTAATGAGACTTTTGCATATCCATAACGAGCCAATAATGGACCTAACACATACACTGAAGCTCTCATTTTCTTAACGTGTTCATACGGAGCTTCTTGATTATTTACATTCGTCGTATTAAGAGTCATTGTAAAATTTTTAAATCCCGCATCAACACCCAAATGTTTTAATAATTTCATCATTGTATAAATATCATTGACTTCCGGCGTGTTATAAATGGTATTCAAACCCGAGTTCAGAAGTGTGGCAGGCATTAAAGCTAAAGCTGCATTTTTTGCACCACTGATACTTACTTTACCCGATAATGGTTTTCCCCCTCTGATAATAAATTTTTCCATTTCACCTAATATTTAGAATACTTTAAGAATCACTCCGTTTGCACCAACTATGAATATTCTACCAGCTTTATTGATTGTAAGATCATTTAACTGAGTAAATATCTTTGTTTCAATTTCATTCCAATGATCTCCTCCATTTTTGGAAATCATTAATGTTCCTTTGCTTCCTAAAATCACTATATATGCTTCCGATAAAAATTTTACTTTATGAAGTCCAATTGTCTGCTCGATATGAATTAAATCCCAGTTTTCTCCACCATTATTAGTCTTAAAGATACTTCCACCGCCACCAACTATCAATCCGAGTTCGTCATCCCAAAAGTCAATTGATTTCAAATACTTATTAGTAAAAGATTCTATTTTGTGCCATGAATTACCTTTATCTACAGTCTTTAATACCGTTCCGTTCCAACCAACTATATAACCAATATCATCATTGATGAATTTCACATCGTATAAAATATTATTAGTATTGCTTTGTACTTGTCTCCAATTTGTTCCACTATCTGTGGTTCTTAAGATTAAACCATTACCGCCCAGTACATACCCGTTCAATAAATTGTTGAAGTATACTTTGAACAAAGTATATTCATCATTCAATTTCAGTGGCTGCCATGAACTCAGGTAGTTTTCACAATAATAAAATCTCGACTTTTCTCCAACAATAAATGATTTACCATTCTCTTGAAAATATGCATCATAAAATGAATAACTTTTTATAGTATCAAATCTCATCCATGTGTTACCGTTGTCATGAGTTGTTAAAACAACACCTGAATCACCCAATGCAATACCGAAATTTTTATCAGCAAATCGAATGCAATTTAGATTTTCGGAAATTCCACTCTGAATAATTTCGATTTTCTTAAAATCGAAATCGCTAGTATTATCCTTAAATAAACTTTCAATACTATATTTATTTAAGCTGTTCAGTTGCGGACTATTCAATAAGGCAAATACTTGTTTATATACAAAGTATGAAAGTACAATCATGAAAACTATAAATGATGAGAAAGCCAGAATCGAATATCGTTTGACTATCTTAGGATCTCTCTTTTTCTTTCGGTAATATTTTTCGTTAAGAGTACTGAGATATTTATCTAATTCAACAAGGCTATTTGCAAACTCCTCACATGTTTGAAACCTGACATTAGGATCTTTTTCCAAAGCTCTTGATACAATTTTGTTCAATAATTCAGGTGCACCATTCAATTTTTCGGATACTAGAGGTGGATTTTTCTTCAGATGATTATCCATCGCTTCATATTCATTTTCCGAAAAGAAAGGGGGCTCACCCGTGAGCATTTCATATAAAGTGCATCCGATTGAATAAATATCACTATGGTGAGTTAATGATTGTCCTTTTATTTGTTCCGGGCTCATGTAAAACACTGTTCCTACTTTTGCGCCGGTCTTAGTATGACTTTCCTCTAACAAAGATTTTGAAATCCCAAAATCCATGATCTTAGCAACACCTTCACGATTTAGAATAATGTTTGAAGGTTTTATGTCACGATGTACAAAACCTTTCGAATGAGCATAACCAATTGCAAAAAGTATCTGTTTAAGTATATAAATAACATCATATAAATGAAGTCTTTTTTTTCGGTTGATCAGTTTCTCCAGACTTTCACCTTCCACATACTCCATCACAATACCTAGGAAATTCAAGTACTCTATAAATCCATATACCGTCACAATGTTAGGATGTGAAAGTTGAGCTTGATGTTTTGCTTCCCTTTTAAATCTTTCAATAAAATTCGCTTTATCGATGATTGTAGGATGCAAAATCTTAATAGCAACATATCTATCGAGTTTTATGTCATATGCTTTATAGACAATTCCCATCCCCCCTTTGCCAAGAACAGACACAATTTTGTAATTTTGAATAACTTTGCCGATTAAATTTTCCATTTACTTACTTATTTGTAAATAAAATACTTTTTAATATACTAAATTCAGTTAATACTTAAATGTGACATTAAAATTTCGTCTTGTAATTACGGAAATTTTGTATAAATCTTCAAAAATAATTTGTTATCTTGATTTTAATTCTATGATGGGGTAAGTTTGCAAGTTCAATGCGAAAGTGGCGGAATTGGCAGACGCGCTAGACTTAGGATCTAGTACCCAAAAGGTGTGGGGGTTCGAGTCCCCCCTTTCGCACATTACACTGTAAACCATATAATAATGAGGTAATTTTGGAATCTAAAGTCAATATCCTATCCGATAATGAACATGAATTGGAAGTCAATCTAAAATACCCAGAAATTAAATCGGAAATAGAAGAAGCATATAAAGAGGAAAGAAAAAATATCGAGCTTCCCGGTTTCCGTAAAGGTAAAGTACCCATTGATATGCTAAAGAAATTATATGGAGAGGCTATTGAATATAAAACAAGTGAGAAGATAGCTACTAAAAAATTCTGGGATATTGTCGATGATAAAAATCTAAAACCAATTAGCACTCCTCAGTTAACCGATATTGATTTTGAAAAAGGCAATAAGCTATTCTTCAAGGTTAAATATGAAATCATGCCCAAATTGGAATTAAAAGAATACAAAGGATTGGAAATAGAAAAACCTCTCTTTAAAGTAAAAGAGGAAGATGTTCAAAAAGAAATCGATTACATTTTAAAAACCAATGCGAGTTACAAAGAGACTGATATGATTGAGAATAATAACTTTCGCATTACAGTAAATCTTCAAAAGTTAGATGAAGCAGGCATACCTGTTATTGGTTCCAGAAGTGAAAATATTGGTATTGATTTAACCGACGAACGAGTCAATGTACAAATCAAGGAAAATGCTGTTGGTAAAAAGAAAAGTGAAGGATTCAGTTTCGAATTTACTGATGAGCATTCCCATGGAGAAGAGAAACATACTGTTACTCATAAATACACTGCAGAAATCATAAAAGTCGAAAAAATTATTTACCCCGAATTGACCGATGAGTTTATAAAAATAATTACTAAGGAAAAAGCTAACACAGTCGAAGAGTTGAAAACCGAAATAAGAACTAAAATGGAAAAATATTACGGAAATCAATCTGAAAACATTTTTGACAATTCGTTGATTAATGAAGTTGTGAAAAGAAATGATTTCACCCCACCTACTGGTTACGTAAGCCTACTTCTTGATAGATTTGTTGAATCGGAAAAGGAAGAAGCTAAAAGAAAAGGTTATGCAAATATCGATGAAAAAGTCTTACGTGAGAACCTAAAACAAAGAGCAGAATGGAATGCGAAATGGCAAATAATTTTGAACAACCTGGCGGACACTGAAAATATAAAAGTTGAAGAATCCGAAATCGAAAGCCTTGCCAAGGTAGAATCAGAAAAAACAGGTATCTCATTTCAAAAGCTTCTAAAGTTTTATAAAGATTCTAATCGTACAAACACTTTATTGGAAGAGAAAGTTATTAAATTCCTTAAAGACAGCAACACTGCAAAAGAAGTTGATCCCGAGAAAAAGAAAGTTCAAAAAAAAGGATAACAAAATGAAACCAAATATTTATAACCAATTAATACCTTATGTAATTGAACAAACTGGTCGCGGCGAACGCGGAATGGACATTTTTTCAAGACTGCTTAGAGAAAGAATCATTTTCCTTGGAACGGCTATAGATGATCATATTGCAAGCTTAGTTATTGCGCAATTGTTATTCTTGGAAGCAGAGGACCCCGAAAAAGATATAAATCTTTACATCAACTCGCCTGGGGGAAGTGTCTCTGCAGGATTGGCAATATATGACACAATGAAATATATACGAGCTAACGTTGCGACGATTTGTGTTGGATTAGCTGCTAGTATGGGAGCTATTTTACTAGCCGGCGGCGCTCCTAAAAAGCGTTCTGTTTTGCCACATACAAAAATAATGATTCATCAACCATGGATTGGAGGTTTGCAAGGACAAACCACCGATATTGAGATTCATGCAAAAGAAATGTTAAAAACTCGGGATACTATTTACAATATTTTAGCTAACGAAACCGGTAAAACAATTGAGCAAATAGCCAAAGATTGTGATAGAGATTATTTTCTAACTTCTGCGGAAGCCAAAGATTACAACCTAATTGATAATATCCTCGAAAAGCGAATATTATCTACTGATAAGAAAGGGAAATAATTTAATTATGAAATTTGTTTAAGGGGCTAATTAGAAGCCCCTTTTTTATTTTAAAATTATCCCTATTTTTTACATTATATTTCAATCCTATAAACATTACACAAAAAATTCGGAGTGAAAATGAAAAAGTTGGGGATTTATCTCTTATTAACTTTTCTCTCAACCGGTTTTATTTATTCACAAGAAAAATTATTTACGGTAGAAGAAGCTGTAATTCAGTCTTACTCTACACTGTCACCAGCTAACCTTAATCAACTCGAGTGGATACCGAACACATATGAATATTCTTTCATTGAAGAAACAGATATTGGTACTGTTCTAATAAAAAATAAAATTGACTCGGGAAAGAAAATTACGGTAACAACAATAGAGGAATTAAATAAGAGTTTGGAAAAAAAAGAATTCGACAAATTAGATAGCTTTCCCAATATTATATGGATAGATATTAATCATTTCACTTTTTGGATGGGTGAGACTCTTTTATTATTCGATGTAAATAAGAAAAGCTTAGAAATCGTTAACAAAGTATTGGAGGATACCGATAATTTAACATTATCGCATAGTAACAAATATGTTGCTTTTACTAAAAGTAACAATCTTTTTCTTGCAATGAATGCCGATGAAACAAAAAAAATTACTTTTGATACGAACGAAGACATTGTTAACGGGCAATCAGTTCATCGAAATGAATTTGGAATTAATAATGGAATCTTTTGGTCGCCAAATGATAACTTTATTG
The DNA here is from genome assembly GCA_964554135.1 of uncultured Melioribacteraceae bacterium. Classification (GTDB taxonomy): domain Bacteria; phylum Bacteroidota; class Ignavibacteria; order Ignavibacteriales; family Melioribacteraceae; genus CAZKNM01. The sequence continues at coordinate 17,876 of CAZKNM010000011.1, read as the reverse complement.
CCTTCTACCATATGGACCAATCACTGGTAACAAATTATCCATTAGTTAATATCGATCCGACCCCCGCAGAAATAAACAATACAAAATACCCAATGGCAGGGCAAACAAGTCATGAAGTGAAAATTGGGATTTATAACTTGGAAACTGAAAACTCTATTTTCCTGAAGACAAGCGAACCAAAGGATCAGTATCTTACAAATATATGCTGGGATCAGTCTGAAAAATTTATTTATGTAGCCCACTTAAATAGAGACCAAAACCATTTGCAGTTCATAAAATATGATGCTGCGACAGGAGAAAGAGTAAATATCCTTTTCGAAGAAAAAAGTAATAAATATGTAGAGCCTATGAATCCCGCTTTCTTCCTACCAAATGATCCGCAAAAATTTGTTTGGTTATCTTTCCGAGATGGATGGAATCACTTTTACTTATATGACACCGAAGGGAATCTAATTAAACAGATAACAAAAGGAAATTGGGATGTTATATCTTTCGAGGGATTCAACAGAAAGGGAGAAAAATTATTCTTCATAAGTAATAAAGATGAAATTGTTGGAAGACATCTTTATTCGATAGATTTGCAATCCAATCTTATTGCTAAATTAACCAGAGAGCCTGGCACACATACAATATTACCATGTTCCAATGCTTCTCTTTTCATTGATAATTTTAATAGCCTTAAGATTCCACGCCAAATAAACATCGTCAGTGATAAAGGTGAAATTACTCGTGTTCTTTTGCAAGCTGATAATCCAATTAAAGATTATAAAATCGGAAATACAAAAATATTTTCTATAAAAGATGAAAATGATATTGATTTATATTGCAGAATGACCACACCCCCAGATTTCGATTCAACAAGAAAATATCCTGTAATTGTCTATGTATATGGTGGTCCTCATTCACAAGGTGTTGTAAATTCTTGGCCGTATGGTAGATATGATTTCTGGTTTTTATTAATGGCACAAAATGATTATATCGTTTTTGAATTGGACAACCGAGGCACACGCAATAGAGGAATCGAGTTCGAACAAGCCACATTTAGAAGATTGGGAACGATTGAGGTTAAGGATCAAATGACAGGGGTAAATTATCTAAAATCATTGGAATTCGTTGATTCAGAAAGATTTGGAGTTTACGGCTGGAGTTATGGTGGATTTATGGCAACATCTTTAATGTTAAGAACGGATGGCGCTTTTAAAGTCGCTGTAGGCGGTGGTACCGTTGTTGATTGGAAATATTACGAGATAATGTATACGGAACGATATATGGATACTCCTCAAACAAATCCGGAAGGTTATGAAGAAAATAGTCTCCTAAATTATATTCAAAACCTCGAGGGAAAGTTACTACTTGTTAATGGAACTATGGATCCAACTGTTGTTTGGCAAAACTCTCTAGCATTTATACAAAAAGCAGTTAACTTGAACAAGCCACTGGATTATTTTCCATATGTAGGTCATAGACATGGAGTCCGCGGAAAAGATACAATACATCTTTACACTAAAATAACTAACTATTTTTTGGATAACCTATAATAACATAAGCAATAAAAAGTGTTGTGAAAAATAACTTAGTGAGGTGAAAAATCCATAGCCTTGATTTATTAAATAAAATAAATCAACTGATTAGATCGGCGCAGCAAGGACGTGATGAACTTCCAGAGGATATATGTGATATTTTAGTATCCGAATTTGAATTAGATGCTTGTGTTCTTTTCTCAATAACTGAAGAGAATCAATTAACTGTTTTAGGCAGATCCTCTACTGCTCGCAAAAATTACTTAAGAGGATTTAAGTTTTCATGCTCTGTATGTAAACTGAAACATCCTGATCCTGAAATCATGTTTCACTCGGATACTAAATGCGAGCTTCAAATCTCCGAAGTATTAACTTACGAAGTGTGCACACGATTTATTTTAAATGAAAATTTTAATGTATTCCTTAAATTAGCTAAAAAAAGTTCTTTCAATCCTAATGATAGGGAGAATTTAATTAAGATTTGCGAGTTTATACGAATTAATCTACAAATATGGGATTTTACACGTGGCGGTAAATCATATATTTCAGAAATACCATTCAGTGTATTGATAAACCAAATTACACACGAGCTTCTCGTACAAATAAATAGTATTGTCGGTAATACAACCATTTTAAGTGAAAGTACGCTCTCATCTATTCAAGCTGAAAACGTTGCAACAATTAAAACCGATGCACATGATCTGCTACTTTCAATAAATGAACTTACCGACCTTGCAAAATTCGAAATAGGAGAAATGTTGCACCAAACTAAACAAATAGTTATTAAAAACTTGTTAAGAGAGACGATTGATATATTTAAAGCGAAAATTAGAAATAAAAAAATAAATTATTCAACAACAATAGATACTAAAACACCAGAAACAATTTTTATTGATCATCAAAAAGTTCGTTATATTCTGAATAACCTCCTTGCGTTTATGACTTCACAAATTTCCGAAGGTAAGATTTCAATAAAGGTGGAACCGGTTACAATAAATCGAATCAGATTTGTTTTAGAGGATGATGCGATCTCCCTTTCTGAAGAGATTGTCAATTCTCTCTTCCTCCCCTTTTCTATAAACAAAGTCTTTGACCTAAAAAATACAAATCTTACAGGAATAAGCTTAACTTTAGTCGAAAAATTTATTACATTTTTAGGCGGCGAAATAAAAGTTAGGGCAAAAGAAAATAGAGGGATCCTTTTCACATTTACAATTAATGGAGAAATAATGTCTGACTTTGAATCCAACATTTCAAAACTCCCGAAATCCTCACCCACACACAATAAAGTATTAGTAATTGAGGATGATTATGCAACCTCAAAATTATTGAATAACTATTTAACCAAATGGGGTTATAGTCCAGTAGTTGTTAGTACAGAAGAACAAACCATTAATCTGATCCAAAAGGAAAATTTTCTAGCGGTTATTCTGGATATTGAATTGCCCAATATTAATGGGCTGGAGTTACTTAAAAAAATTCATGAACATCCGACTTCAAAAAAGACACCTGTAATTGTCTGTTCTATCGAGCCCGAACAGCAAAAAGCTTTCTTAATGGGAGCCGTTGAATATTTCGTCAAGCCGATTAATTATAATTATCTCGTTGAAGTCCTTACAAGTTATAAACTTAGAAAAGATTCCAAAATTTTATGTGTTGACGATGATGTTCCAACGTTAAATCTAATTAAACAAGCTATTGAAACTGCAGGCTACTATGCAATTGCCGAAAGTGATTCGACAAAAGTGATGGATCAAATTAAGGACGGAGATGTTGACCTTGCTATCATAGATCTTGATATGCCCGAGTTAGATGGAATTGAATTGATAAAACTCATTAAAAGCGATTCAAAATTCGTAAAGCTCCCAATAATAATCTATACAGGTAAAGAAAGTTATAAACAAGATTTGTATAAAATTGACGGTTTGTTCGAAGAATTGCTAGATAAAAGAAGCGTTAACATTGAAGATCTTGCTACAACAATCGACTCTATGATAAATAGATACGAAACTCCCCCATCAGTTGATGAGGTTATGGGGAAAACTGACGTAATCAAAATCCTCCTTGCCGAAGATTACAAACACTCTCAAATAATTGTTACCCGACTTTTAAAGAAAAACGGTTTTGAGAATGTAGTTGTAGTTGAAAATGGTGAAGAAGCATTGAATATGGTTAAGAAGGAAAAATTTAATTTGATACTGATGGATATGCAGATGCCTATCATGAACGGATTTGAGGCTACGGAAAAAATCAGAGGGGTAAAGGAATATAAAGAAACTCCGATTATAGCTCTTACTGCTTTCGCCATGAAAGGCGACAGAGAGAAATGTCTTGAAGCAGGCGCTACAGATTACATTCCTAAACCTATTGACAGTAAGGAATTCATAGAAAAAGTAAAATATTATACTACAAAAGAAAAATAAGTGTTAAGTATATGCTGCGTCACTTATAATCAGAATCATTTCTATCACCTACCAATGTATAACCCTTGGAGCTATAGGATTTTGTATATTTGTACTTCGAAACCATTAAGATTGAGGGAAAATGAGTACAGTAAGAGTAAGATTTGCACCTAGCCCTACCGGTTATCTTCATGTTGGAGGATTAAGAACGGCTTTGTATAATTATCTTTTTGCAAAAAAACAAAATGGCAAATTTATTTTAAGAATTGAAGATACAGACCGTTCACGTTACGTAGAAGGAGCCGTAGAAAATCTTATTGATACTCTTAAGTGGATTGGTTTGGAATACGATGAAGGTCCGAACAAAGAATATGAATATGGACCATACATACAGTCCCAACGATTGGATATTTATAAGGGACACATTGATAATTTGATTTTACAAAATAATGCCTATTACTGTTTCTGTACTCCTGAAAGATTACAAACCTTGCGTGAAGAACAGCAAAAACTAAAACTCCCGCAGGCAATGTATGATAAGCACTGTCTTAACTTAACTCCGGAAGAGGTAACTGAAAAATTAAACAATGGAACGCCGCACGTCGTCCGATTAAATGTTAAACATGGTGAGAAAATTATATTCGAAGACATCGTCCGCGAAAGGGTTGAGTTTAGCAGCGACACCGTTGACGATCAAGTTTTGATAAAGAGCGATGGCTACCCAACTTATCATCTGGCAAACGTAGTTGATGACCATTTGATGAAAATCAGCCACGTTATACGCGGAGAAGAATGGCTTTCTTCCACACCAAAGCATGTTCTGTTATATGACTGCTTTGGCTGGGAACGCCCGGTATTTGCTCATTTACCATTACTGTTAAATCCTGACAAATCAAAACTAAGCAAACGGCAAGGCGATGTAGCAGTCGAAGATTACAAAGCTAAAGGGTATTTGAGAGAAGCTTTGTTGAATTTCGTAGCTCTTCTCGGGTGGAATGCGGGAGACGATAAGGAATTTTATCATCTTGATGAGTTGATTGAGAAATTCTCTTTAGATAGAGTGCAAAAAGCCGGAGCTGTTTTTAATGTAGACAAACTCAACTGGCTCAACTTTGAGCACTTAAGGAACAAACCAGATTCGGAAGTTTTAGGTATGATCAGAGAAGAAATTAATAATTCCGAATACAAGGACAATTCTTACTCGGATGAATTCTTGCTCAAGGTAATTGTCTCTATGAAGGAAAGAATAAATTTTGTAAGGGAATACATTATTACAAGTTCTTACTTTTTCCAAGCGCCTGAAACATACGATCAAGAAGTAATCAAAAAAAGATGGAAGGAAGATTCCCCCGCCCTACTGAAAAAGGTCCGGGATGCTTACGCTAAGTTGGAAAACCCAGCAAAGGAAGATTACGATCACACACTACATAAGTTAGCTGAAGAACTAAATGTTGGAATAGGTAAGCTGATCCATCCGCTGCGTTTAGCTGTTTCGGGTGTCGGTATCGGACCGGGAGTTTTTGATATACTTGATATTATAGGGAAAGAAGAAACTCTACAAAGAATCGATAAGGCGCTTGAGACAATTTGATTCTTCCATATACAATCTGTTAAGTTCTCTTTATTACATAGCATCATAATATTCTTTGGGAAATTCGACTACACCGCTCACCTTGCTTAGCGAATCAGAAATTAACTCTGCAGCCATAAATGCTTCATCGGGCACTTCTACGGGAGCTTTTATTCCCCATTTACTTGCGTGCTTGAATCCAAACCGCGGATAGTATTTCGGATGCCCCAGAACTACACAAGAATTGAATCCCAAACTTTTGGCTTTATCTAAACCTGCTCTAACTAATTTACTGCCAATACCTTTATTTTGATAATCGGGTGTTACTGCCATTGGAGCCAGTGACAAGCACTTATGTATTGAATTTTCTGAAATAATCCTAAGAGGAAAAAATAAAATGTGACCGACAATTGAATCATCAATTTCCGCAACAAGTGATAATTCACTAATAAAATCATCATTACATCGCAAATTACAAATTAGCTTTCCTTCGTTCTTTTTACCGAACGCTAAGTTATTAATCTCCGTAATCTTTTCATAATCGCTTTCTTGTTCAGACCTAATTACTATTTCCATCTTTTTCTGTGAAATCATTAAAGACATTTATAAACATGCCCGGAATCGCCATAGGCCAAAACAAACGTGCCGATAGTCTCATTTCTATCCGTAATTATAACAGTCAATGTCATCTGATCATTTTCAATATGTCCTTCATACTTAGCGGGATGTTGATCTGGCGATTCTCCTTCGCGTATTGGTCCACCATGTTCAAAAATATGCGTACCATAGACTATAAAGTTTTCTTCACCACTCGGTACAATTTGTTCATCAATTGTACCATGGGCACAATCATACTCTATCTTTGTACTATCGGCTGCAGCCTCTAATCTAATATGTTCATTCCCCCAAATTCCCGTAACGTGTGCAGCAGGATCTCCGGGAAGTCCGTTATAACATCCGAACATCGTTAAAATTGCAAATACAATTAAAGGTGTAGTTATTTTTATAATATTCATTTCCCCCTCATGACGGAGATTAATAAATAATTATTTCTGTGCTTTTTCTATTTTCGCCCACGTATCTTTTAGCGTAACCGTTCTATTGAAAACTATTTTTTCTAAGGTTGTATATTTATTGTCAACACAGAAATAACCGAGACGTTCAAATTGAAATCTATCCAACGGTTTAGCATTTTTTAAACTAGGTTCCACTTTTGCATTCGGAATAACTTCAAGCGAGTTTGGATTAATAAATTCTCTATAATCCTTTTTTTTGTCACCGGTCGGATCTTCAACAGTAAAAAGTCTATCATACAACCTCACCTCGGCATCTATCGCATGCCGAGCCGATACCCAATGAATTGTTCCTTTTACCTTTTTATCGCTTTTGCCGGAGCCGCTTTTTGTATCCGGGTCATAAGTACAGTGAAGCTCTATAACTTCTCCCTTATCATTTTTCACAACATCTTCACACTTAATAATATAGGCATACCGTAGTCTTACCTCACCTTCAGGAATCAAACGGAAAAATTTCTTTGGAGGATTTTCCATAAAATCATTCTGCTCAATATATATTTCTCGTGCAAAAGGAATCTTATGAGTCCCGGCAGAAAGATCTTCGGGATTGTTTATTGCATCTAAGTCCTCGACTTGATACTTCGGATAATTTGTAATCACTACTTTTAAAGGATTCAACACCGCCATTACACGAGGTGCTCTCTTATTTAGATCATCTCGCACACAATACTCAAGAAGCGATACATCTGTAATTGCATCTCTCTTAGCAACACCGACCATTTCAGCAAAATTACGAATTGATCCCGGTGTATATCCCCGTCTTCTTATTCCCGAGATTGTCGGCATTCGGGGATCATCCCAGCCGTCAACATATCCTTCTTTAACCAATTCGAGAAGTTTCCTCTTACTCATTACAGTATAAGTTAAATTGAGCCGTGCAAATTCAATTTGCTGCGGATGATAAACATCTTCAAGTTCATCGATAAACCAATCGTATAACGGGCGGTGATTCTCAAATTCCAATGTGCAGATAGAATGTGTTATTTTCTCGATAGAATCCTCCAAACCGTGCGCCCAATCGTATGTGGGATAGATGCACCAATCATTCCCAGTCCTTGGATGGCTCGCATGCAATATTCTATACATTATCGGATCGCGCATGTTCATATTAGGCGAAGCCATATCTATTTTTGCGCGCAGCACTTTTTCTCCGTCTTTGAATTCGCCTTTGCGCATCCGCTCGAATAGATCAAGGTTTTCTTCAATTGAGCGGTTTCTACATGGACTCTCCTTACCAGGTTCTGTTAGCGTACCTCTATCCTTTCTAATTTGCTCGGCAGTGGAATCATCAACATAAGCCGAACCTTTTTTTATTAACTTCACAGCCCATTCATACAGCCGTTCGAAATAATCGGAAGCATAATATTCACGGCCTTCCCAATCGAAACCAAGCCACTTGACATCTTCTTTAATTGAATCAATATATTCTTGTTCTTCTTTGGTCGGATTTGTATCGTCAAAACGAAGATTACATTTGCCGTTATAATCCTTGGCTATTCCAAAATTCAAACAGATTGATTTAGCATGACCAATATGAAGATATCCGTTCGGTTCGGGGGGAAAACGGGTATGTACTCTACGTCCCCATTTATTTGTTTTCATATCTTCGTCAATTATCTCACGAATAAAATTCGAAGGCTTTTCATTGTTCATTTCGTTCTCTTTTTAATTTATGCACAAAAATAAATAAATAACATTACTAAGCAAAATTGGATTGTGTTTGGACGTCTGCCTTGATAATGAGACAATTAAAAATTATTTTTGTGCGCATTTATTGTAAGCCGAAGTGGCGGAACCTGCCTGCCGGCAGGCAAGTTGGTGACGCGCTTAGATATAAGCCGAAGTGGCGGAATTGGTAGACGCGCTGGACTCAAAATCCAGTGGGGCTCACACCTCGTGCCGGTTCGAGTCCGGCCTTCGGTACAAAAAAACCTCATCTTGCCGATGAGGTTTTTATTTTTTTTTCCTTCAACATGTGTGGCTAATCTATAAACAAGAGAATTTTCATCCAGTTTGTTACTCATTAATAACTGCATCAAATTCCATTTCAACCAGCCATTCAGGATCAACAAAGCGGCATACCTGCATTACAGTGCTTGAAGGTCTAATATCCCTAAAATATTCACCATGTACTTTTGCAACCGCTTCCCAATCATCAATCCTGGTGAGTAAAATTCTTGTACGGACTACATTCGAAAGTGAAGCATTAAGTTTTCCTAGAGCTTCTTCTGCAATTTCAATACATCTTCTGGCTTGATCTGCCGGATCTCCAACACCAACTGTTTTTCCGTCCGGATCTAGAGGTGCGGTTCCGGAAATAGTAATAATGGAGCCGACACGCACTGCACGTGAAATTCCAATTATTGGTTCGTAAGGACTTCCGGTCGAAATTAGCTGTCTAGATTGCTTTTCCATTGTAACCCTATGTTAAATACAAACTTTTTAAGAATAATAAACAATTCCAGTCTGTTCAGTTCTCAATCATTCTATAAAACTAGTAGCGTCAAAATTTAATAAACGTTCATTTCAATAAAAAGCATTGGACAATACTTTTTTGAATAGCAATTTTCTTCAGATCTATATTCAAGAAGTGTAAAACGATGCAGTTACGTTAAACGTCGCCGGTAACCATTTCACGGATTTCATCATCCGCAGTAACATAAATACCCGGCATATCTTTTCGCGGACATGCGTGTTCGCATATTGCGCAGCCTATGCATAAATTCGGTTTGATATAAATTTGTTTTATCTTAGTGAACCTTCCTTGAAAGTTCCAAATCTCCACCTCCCGAAAAGCAATTGTTTTTTCTGGTGTCGGGCATTTATCATAACATGCTGTACAGTTAAAGCCATCGGCATAGGTAAAACATTTATCTTTATCTATTACGGCAGTGCCTAGTTTGAAAACTTTTTTCTCTTTTAGTGTTAATTTCCTAAGCGCTTCACTTGGACACACTTGAGTACATTTATTGCATTCATAAATGCAATATCCGGTTTTAGAATTTACGATCGGTGTCCACATGCCCTCGATACCGCTTTCTAATAAAGCCGGTTGAACAAAAGATGTGGGACAAGCTTGAACACATTGACCGCATCTAAAACATTTGTCAAGAAATTCATTTTCATTTACAGCGCCCGGGGGACGCATATATGAATGCCGCTTCGTTGATTTAGCCCAGGCAGAAGTTTTCACCAGTGACGTTAAAACGATGCCAGAGAAGAAAGCACCTATCATTTTTCGTCTTCCTACGTCCATGAGGGGCCGAGATTTCATCGAAGGAAGCCCGAACGAAACATCCACTGCATCCGAAGGACATTCTGCCAGGCAGTTAAAGCATACTAGACATTCGGATTTTATAAAATCTTCTCCCGGATTACCATTGTATGTACAATTTTTTGAACAAATATTACAAGAGTTACATTTCGAATTAGTCTTGAAATTGAAAATACCTACCTTCGCCACAATTCCATACAAAGCGCTAAGGGGACAAATTGCATTGCAGAAAAAGCGGCGCGAATAAATATTCATCACAATAATAAAGATGAACAGACCGCAAATAATTATTGCCTGAGTTGATGTACGCGTATAGTCACTTAAAATATTCTCCTTCGTATAATTATATGCCGGATCAAAAACGTTTGCATCTTCTCCGGATTTCTTTTCTCCTACTGAGATCGATTGGTAAGCGAAGTAATCCGCAGCAGGCGTTGTGGCAGCTATAGAACGTGTTAAAAGTGAAAAAGGATCGAGCCAACCGCCTAATTGCATTCCGAATAGTGCGGATGTCAATAAAGCAATAAGAATTAGATATTTTACCCTCAGTATATTTTTATTTACTCCTTCTTTGGTTCTATTCGATTTTCTAAATAACCTCGAGAATAATTGATTTATCGTGCCGAAAGGACAAATCCATCCGCAGAAAAAACGACCGAAGAATAACGTTAATCCCAATGGTATGAGAGAAAGTAAAAACAAGTTTAATACACCACCTGTCGAAATGAAATTCATTATTAAGAGGAATGGATCAAGATAAAAATACCATTTCACTAAATTTTCACTCTTCAGATTTGATACACCCGGAATAAAAAATAAAGAAATGAAGAGTAGTAAGAAAAAAACCTGAAATATTATCCGTGTTCTCTGAAACTTTTTACTTGTCTCTGCCGTCATTGCTATTAACCTACTCTTTTAGGTAATATAAAAATAATTATTAGTTACATTTTGTACGATCTACG
>CAZKNM010000011.1:5951-7062 GCA_964554135.1 uncultured Melioribacteraceae bacterium | reverse complement strand
TGCTTCATATTAGCAAGCACTAATCTTAAATTTCTTGAAAAGTATTCATGATCTTGAGCGGATGGAAATCTATTCAATTTCTTCACAATGGAATCCCAAAGTTTCTCATCACCACCTCCATTTAAAATCAACTCGGTTTCTTCTTCAGTAATAACTGCTAATTGCTCAATTTGTTTTATTCCTTCCTCATTTGCCGGACATGTATATTGGCACGACAAACAGCCTACCAAAGCATTATGAGCCACCGGGTCAATCCATTCAGGCATCGGATCGGAAAGCTCGTTATAAAGAGTTATGCACTTTCCTATATTTACCACAAAATTTTCTTTGTTAATACAGTTGTTCGGACAAGCATTAATGCACAGCGAACACCCCTTGCAAATTCGCATCATTTTTATCGGACGCCAATTGTCTTCAAAAACCTTATCGGTATAATATGCTATCAGTTCATGGTAGCTACCATAGCTGTCAACATAAGTAATATTATTTCTTCCGTATTCTGCTAGTCCGCTTCTTACAGTTAGAGTCTTTAAGGGAAGTCTAATACGGTCCTGCAGTTTTTTGTTCCTATCTTTTATGATATCCTGCATTACCCGCTCTTTTATGAAATCTGCTGATACTTCGTCCGCTACATACCCTGTAGGGATTAAAACATTGTACTTCTTCCCTTTTATCTGAAAAAGTATGGATGCTATTCTCTGTGGTTTGGCTAAAAGAACAATAGATTTTGCACCCGGTAATATTTTTTGTGGGTCGAATTCGAAATGATCTATGTACCCGCGAAATATATTATTCCTGCTTATTCTGTTTTCACTGTTCAATTTTTCAAACCAGGCTTTTATTTCCTTAACATGTTCAACAGAAATTGTTCTGTATTTATATTCAAAATCCGGCGGTGAATAAATTTTATGTTTATATTTTATCGGAAGGTAAGATTTGCCTATACCGAGGAAAGAAACAGCACTCAGGGCCGTAATACATTTTAAAAACTCTCTTCGAGTTTTGGTTGGATTTGAGGAATGATCCACCTAATAGTCCCCCCATTGTTAATGATAATTTTTGTAATAATTAAAATTATTGAAAACTTATTTCACAAAAAATCATTTTATGT
>CAZKNM010000011.1:2257-5920 GCA_964554135.1 uncultured Melioribacteraceae bacterium | reverse complement strand
TAAAATGGATTTTATTAAAACAAAACTATTTCCAGCTCTCCATCATTTCCCATCTTCTAACCGCTTCATTAAACGTATCGATAATATGTTTTGCTTTTTTTGACGTATATTCTTTTGCTTTCTCTAGATTAAAATCTAGATAACCGGCTCCTTCTTCCGGATACCGAGTTGTAGCCCATGAGGGCATTAACGAATACCCCTCCTCGGCGCCATGACGACCGACATTTTCTTTTCCCAACTTCTCATACATTTCTTTATCAACCAAGTTGGGATTAAATGAAAGAACAAGAGCCGATTCTTCAAGATCACCATGCCCGGATTGTATCGGTTTTTGTCCATATACTTCTTCAGCTAAAGGCCATGCGATTTTCCACCAATCTACAATCATAAAATGAGCTCCCGTTTCAACATGAAGTCGTGCAAATGCACGCTTTGTCGCTTCGGTGTTTCCACCATGCCCATTTATGACCAATATATTCCTGAATCCGGAACGAACCAGATTTTTCAATACATCGTAAATGTACTCTTCAAAAATATTTTCCCGCACAGTGATTGAACCTGGAAATTGAGATACGGATGTTCCGGTAAATCCATGATTGATTGACGGAGCGATCAGTGCGTTTATATCATCCCAGATTATTTCGGCTAAGTTTTCAGGTATAATATTATCAGTGCCAATTGGACATGCGCCGTGAGCTTCAACCGTTCCGATCGGCAAGATTACCCTATCTGTAACTTCCGGAACTATCTCAGCTAATCGCATCCAACAATAGTTTTGCATGTGAGAATATTTTAGATCTTTTACTTTGGTTTGAGATAGAATGGGACTACCAATTATCAAAATAATAAGACAGAGATAAATTAAATTTAGCTTCTGCATATTAAACCTCCTAAAGTGCAACATATTATTTATAACTAAAAAACAAAATCTTCACGTAAGAGATTTTAATGCTTTGTAAGTCTTTTTGACGAGTTGTTCAATTGTAGCAAAATTACTTTTGTTCTTTTTCATATTCCTTGTTTACAATATATTTCAGAAGATTCATGAATTTGCCGGAATCCATATAACCAGGCAAAGTACCAAGGAAATCTCCATTATAATCGAAAAAGCCTGTTGCCGGGTAACCGTTTACCCCGGCAGCTTGAGCAAATTGCGCCGCTGGATAATTCTTTCCCTGAAAGTCTACAGCACTATCTTTTTCGGGATTGAGTTTTACTGCGATAAAATTTTTAGTTATATAATCAACAATCTCAGAATTTTTATAAGTCTCTGCGTCCATTTTTTTACACCAGCCGCACCAATCAGTATAAAAGTCGACCAACATAAATTTATTTTGTTTCTTTGCTATTAATAATCCTTCATTGAAGGAATACCATTTAATTCCTCCTCCTGCTGAAACTTCAATCGTTATAAAAAGAAAAAATATGGATATCAATAGAATCTTGTCAATATTTCTCAAAGTAACTCCTTCCAACATTAACTGTGAACAAATTTATAAAAATTATTTCAATAAAAAAGTCATTTACTTATTGATTATTAATCCATTAGATGCAAATAAGATCAGAAAGATGCAACCAGAACACTACCTAATTTCGTAAATAATTACTCCCCTTTAGTATTTACATTTTGCACAGACTATTTACGGCATTGGTTTAAAGCTATGCAAAGTTTTCATATAATTGGCTCGTTCAAAAGCAGCTGGTTCTGCTATAGACTTTTGACTCATACTTCCCTTCATGGTTGAGATCGAATCATATTCCTTTTCTTCCATCCATTTGGTTAAACCATCGAGTAATTGCTGAATACGACCGATACCATTTTTCAGCAACTCGGATGTTACCATTGCAACATCTCCGCCGGCCATCATTACCTTAATGATATCTTCGTGTGTTTGAATGCCGCTGGTTGCCGCCAAACTTGCATTTATATGACCGAAGAGAATTGCTATCCATCTTAATGGAAGACGTAATTCCCAATTAGTACTTAATTTAAGGTTAGGTACAACTTCTAATTTTTCAAGATCAAAATCCGGTTGATAAAATCTATTGAACAAAACGAGAGCATCGGCACCTGCTTTATCCAATTTAACAGCTATATTCGCCAGTGATGAGAAATACGGACTGAGTTTAATCGCTACAGGAATTCTAACACTGTCTTTCACCGCTTTCAAAGTCTCGAGGTACATTTCTTCAATGTCAGCTGCGGATTTATCAGGATCGGCTGCAACATAATATATGTTCAATTCAAGAGCATCAGCACCTGCATCCTGTATCCTTTTCGTATAGTTAATCCAACCTCCCTTGCTAACACCGTTTAGGCTACCGATAATAGGAATGTTTACCGCTTTTTTAAGTTTAGAAATATGATTCAGATATTCTTCCGGTCCTAATTTGAATTCACTCACATCGGGAAAATAAGATAACGCTTCTGCGAAACTTTCAGTACCGTGCGTTAAATAATGATCCAATTCGCCGGATTCATGTGTAATCTGTTCTTCGAATAAAGAATATACCACAACAGCAGCAGCACCGGCATCTTCCATTGCTTTTACACTGTCAACGGTTTCGGAAAGTGGAGAAGCAGAGGGAACAATTGGATTTTTAAGTTTTAGTCCCATATAAGTTGTTGACAGATTCATGATAACTCCTATTTTTTATGTTTGTTTTGTTAGACAACATGCCATAAATATGAAAAGTTTCATCCTAAGGTTTAAAATAAAAGAATCCTCTCTATTTCAAAAGAGGATTCTTCATAGGAACAAATTCTTCAACTAAAAATTGTATCTAATTACTTTTACCGTCACCATCCAAAGAGTAATCGAATCCGGCCATCCTTTCATACAATTTCCACCTTTGATTAACTTCTTGCTGAGCTAGTTTCATTAAATGTTTCGCAACATCGGGATGGGACTTTGTCAACATCTTATATCTCGTTTCTCTATATGCATATTCTTCCAATTTAATCTTCGGAGGTTTGGAATCTAGCTTCAAAGGATTCTTTCCTTCTTTTACCAAATCCGGATTATATCTGAACAACGGCCAGTAACCGCTATCTACAGCCAATTCCTGACTCTCAAGACCTTTTGCCATATTGATTCCATGAGCAATGCAATGCGAGTAAGCAATGATAATGGAAGGTCCATTATATGCTTCTGCTTCTAAAAATGCTCTGATTGTTTGGAGATCATTGGCTCCCATAGCTACTTTCGCAACGTAAACATTACCATAATTAATTGCCATCATAGACAAGTCTTTCTTAGGTGTAGGTTTCCCTGCTGCGGCAAACTTGGCAACAGCACCAAGACCCGTAGCTTTAGAACACTGACCTCCAGTATTAGAATAAACTTCGGTATCGAGCACCAGCACATTCACATTTTTGCCTGAAGCTAAAACATGATCCAATCCGCCGTAACCGATATCGTATGCCCAGCCATCACCACCGATTATCCACACCGATTTTTTAACTAGGTAATCGACTAAGACTAATAATCTTTCGGCTTCTTCAGATTTAACTTTCTTTAAAATATCTTTCAGCTTCTCAACCCTCTCGCGCTGATCTTGAATTCCGGCTTCGTCATTTTGATCTGCATTCAAAATATCATTGACTAATTCTTTCCCGACTTTATCGGACCCGTCTGGCGGGCGCCGGCACTTGCCGGGTCA
>CAZKNM010000011.1:0-2247 GCA_964554135.1 uncultured Melioribacteraceae bacterium | reverse complement strand
GATAGTTTAATTATCAACTCCTTAGCCTGTTCATTATGTTTATCTATAGCTAACCTCATGCCGAAACCGAATTCTGCATTATCCTCGAAAAGTGAATTCGACCATGCCGGTCCTCTTCCTTCTTTGTTCACCGAATAAGGAGTAGTTGGTAAATTACCTCCGTATATTGAAGAACAACCGGTAGCATTAGCAACAATCATTCTATCACCGAATAATTGTGAAACTAATTTAACGTAAGGTGTTTCACCGCATCCAGCACAAGCACCGGAGAATTCAAACAACGGCTGTAAAAATTGACTTCCCTTTACACTTGCAATATTCAATTTCGAGCGGTCATATTCGGGAATGCTAAGGAAGAATTCGAAGTTTTCTTTTTCTTGTTCTCTTATCGGTAACTGCGAAACCATGTTGAGAGCTTTAAGTTTAGTCTCTTTTTTATTCTTCGCCGGACATACTTCAAAACACATTTCACATCCGGTGCAATCTTCCACGGCGACCTGAATTGTATATGCTGTATTATCGCCAAATTCTTT
This sequence comes from uncultured Melioribacteraceae bacterium, assembly GCA_964554135.1. Taxonomy (GTDB): domain Bacteria; phylum Bacteroidota; class Ignavibacteria; order Ignavibacteriales; family Melioribacteraceae; genus CAZKNM01. The sequence continues at coordinate 1,714 of CAZKNM010000011.1, read as the reverse complement.
CCCTTTTGCTTTTGTCCATTTGTATGTCTTCGGTGCTTTCTTCGTTAAAGCTTCATCATACACCTTGATTCTTATGGAAGCATGAGGACAAACCAATGCACATTTACCGCATTGTATACATGTTTCCGGATCCCATTCGGGGACATCAAGTGCAATGTTTCTTTTTTCCCATTGCGTTGTTGCCGAAGGGAAAGTCCCGTCAATCGGCATTTGGCTGACCGGTACATCATCTCCTTTACCTTCCATTAGGCGTGCAAGTACATCCTTCACATAATCTGGAGCTTTATCAGAAACTATTGGCGGTTTTTCAATTTTACTGGTTACCTTACCCGGTACATTGATCCTATATAAATTTTCCAATGTTTGATCTACCGCTTCAAAATTTTGTTTTACTATAGCTTCGCCCTTACTGCCGTAAGTTTTTTTGATAGCTTTTTTGATTTGATCAATTGCTTCATCTTTAGGTAGAACACCCGAGATAGCAAAGAAACATGTCTGCATTATTGTATTGATTCTTGCACCCATGTCGGTTTGCTTTGCAACTGAATATGCATCGATCACATAGAAATTCAATTTCTTTTTAATGATATCTTCCTGCACTTTTTTCGGTAGTTTATCCCAGATTTCGTCTTTTGTATATGGACTATTTAAAAGAAATGTTCCACTTTCTTGAATCTTTTCCAGTACATCGAATTTTTCAAGAAGACCGAACTGGTGACACCCTATAAAATTTGCTTTCTGAATTAAATATGTAGAATGAATCGGATCTTTACCAAAGCGCAAGTGTGAAATTGTTGTTGAACCGGATTTTTTCGAATCATACACAAAATAGCCCTGAGCGTAATTATCTGTTTCTTCACCAATAATTTTAATTGAGTTTTTATTAGCACCAACCGTACCATCGGCACCCAAACCGTAAAACATGCATCGAACAACATCTTCACCTTCAGTAATAAAATTTATATCGTAATCAACACTGGATTTAGTAACATCATCTTTAATCCCAACAGTAAAATGATTTTTAGGAGCATCTTTTTTCAACTCATCGAAAACAGCTTTAGTCATCGCAGGATTAAATTCTTTTGAAGAAAGACCGTATCTTCCTCCAATAACCATAGGTGATGATTTGAAAGGCGCAGTGCCTTCGGCTAAAGCTTCAGCGATAGCCGTAACGATATCCTGATACAAAGGCTCACCTATGGCGCCGGGTTCTTTTGTTCTATCCAATACCGCAATCTTTTCCACCGTTTTCGGTAATACCGCCATTAAATGTTTTATGGAAAAAGGTCTGTATAGTCTTACTTTGATCAATCCGACTTTCTCTTCACTTTTTTTATTCAGATGGTCGACGGTTTCAAGAACGGTTTCACCACCGGAACCCATCATAATAATGATTCTTTTTGCATCCGGCACACCGAAATAATCGAATAGATGATATTGTCTGCCAGTCATCTCTGATAATTTGTTCATAGCATTCTGCACTATCTCGGGAGCTTCTAAATAATATTTATTGACCGTTTCCCTGCCTTGAAAATAGACGTCAGGATTTTGTGCCGAACCTCTAATAAACGGATGTTCCGGACTTAGAGCTCTTTCTCTGTGTGCATTTACAAGTTTACTATCAATCATAGCCCTTAAGTCTTCCGGCAATAACGTTTCGATCTTATTCACTTCATGAGATGAACGGAAACCGTCGAAGAAATGGAGAAAAGGC
>CAZKNM010000010.1:41049-41331 GCA_964554135.1 uncultured Melioribacteraceae bacterium | reverse complement strand
CAATATCGTGCTGTGCGTTTTTAACAGGCATTAGCGAACAGTTGAATCCGATAGAGGCTATGCCATAAACATTATCCGTTACCGCAGATGCAGTTCCCGCAACATGCGTACCGTGAATGGGAGTATCTTCTATTGGATCGTTATCTGGTGTGCCGCTCCAGCTTTGAAAATCCCAACCAATCAAGTCATCAACGAAGGTGCTCGGATCGTTGTCGAAATCGTCGTCATCCATTTCATTAAAATCACCGGGATCCAAAACCCATTTTCCTTGAGTCGGATCAA
>CAZKNM010000010.1:0-41033 GCA_964554135.1 uncultured Melioribacteraceae bacterium | reverse complement strand
CCGTCATGATCCGCATCTTCACCAAGATTCTGCCAGATGTTTTCTCTTAAATCTGGATGATCCCAATCAACTCCGGTGTCTACAATGGCAATAACCACATTTGAATCTCCCCTGCAAATATCCCAAGCCGAATCGGCTTGTATTTTGTATAAGTTCCACTGTAAATCTTGACCACTGATGTAGAGGGTATCATTCGGTGTATAAAATATCTCCCGTACATAGTTCGGTTCCGCCCATTCTATGTCCGGCAGCCGTGCAAGTTTTTTAGACAGATCGAGAGGGTCTATGTTTGAATCGGTTACTAATTTAAAGATCTCTCTGACGGTTTCAGCTTCCTTGCTTTCTTCTCTCTTGTTAATATGAAATTTATCAACGATTTCCTTTACTCCGTATTTTTCGAATTGCCGTGCTAGCTCAGTCGAAAGAGAAATTTTGCCAAGCTGTTTGTTGGGAGAGTATTTTAATTTAACAACAACCTCGTTTGCTAGATAAACTATATCCCCCTTTCTGATTACCTGAGTCTGGGCAGAAAGCAGTAATGAAGAAAAAAATAAAAAAATGAAGATTTTTTGAAAAGACATGTCGAGTATCTCCCCCTGTTGTTCTTCCCGGGAAATATGATTTTAACCTATAGCTGTAAAAATTCGATTCAATATAACTCCTTACAATAAAAAACCGAGTGATATACGTCCCATTTATTAAAACAACCACCTTTTAATCACTATTCTAAGCCACCGTAATAGTAATTATTTCTACTAATAACGTCTGGTATTCTTGGGTTCCCAAGCTCTACAGATATCGGTTTCTTGCCCGACTTAAAATAAAGCTTGGTTTCATTATTTCCGTTTTTCCACACCCCAACACTTGAGTGAACAGAATCAACCGTTCCATCCTCATAGGTTACCTTAACCTCAACGGGCACCGGAATATTTCCTTTTTTCTCAATAATAATCTCCAATTTTTCATCCCCTACAATAACATCTTTAATACCAAGATCGGGATAGCCGAATTCAAAGAACCATGGCTTCCAGTACCAGCTTAAGTCCTCGCCGGTAACATCATTAAAAGTAAAAAAGAAATCATACGGTACCGGGTGTTTTCCATTCCATCTATTTATAAATTCCTTAAGAGCTTTTTTAAATGCCTCTTTCCCTAGGTAATCCCTCAAAAATTCATATGCCATAGCGGACCGATTATATGCCGCAGTGCGGTACGAATTTCCAGTAAGCAATGTCGAAGACACCATCGGAGGAACCTCCAATTCCATTCCCGAATAGTTTGCATATTGCTGAGAAAACCTTACCCGCGGATCATAAGACGCTTCTATTTCCGACTGTAGATCAAAAGGAAGCATTACCGCCCAGCCTTCATCCATCCATGCATACCTCCTCTCATTCGTTCCCATATAAAACGGAAAGTAAGAATGGGTTATTTCATGAGAGGTAACGTGAACCGTACCCGATCTATCCTCCATCGAACCGTCGTTGACCATCATCGGATACTCCATTCCGCCTCTTCCATTGAAAACGGTCAGCTCCGAATAAGGAAAAGGAATGCCGGGGAACTCGTTAGATAATTTAAAAATCGACGTTCTCGCGATTTGAGCCACTTCGTAAAAATCTTTTGATTCTTTACTATAAGCTGCAGAAATAAATGTACGTCGACCTGTTTGCTCGTCCACAACAAGACTCGATCCATCCCATAAATAATCGTTCGCAACTGCAAAGGCAAAGTCTGGAACATGCTCGGCTTTATATACCCATATGTTCTTTTCATTATCGGCGGTAACCATACCGTTAATATAATCCTCGGCAGTAATAATCTTTACAACTTTATCGGAACGATATGCTTCTTGATACTTTTTAAAATACTTTTCGGCAAATACTTCCTGGGGATTCTGCAGTATTCCAGTCGCCCAGACCACATATCCTCGCGGCACTGTTATACTAACGGAATAATTATTGAGGTCGTTATAAAATTCCGTTGTTCCTTTATAATCAAAAGTATCCCACCCGGATACATCGTCATAGACAGCAACTTGAGGATACCAGTATGCGATCATAAATGTAGAGTCACTATATGCTCCGGTTCTAATCGGTACAAGAGACGGGATTTCAAAACTCCATTCGATCCTAAGGTCTACGCTCTCTGAAGGAGGAATAGATTTTTCCATGCTTACAAAAATATTCGTCCCGTATCTATTTACTCTATTATTGTTTTGATCCAGACTTATTTCTTCGCCGGCGATTACTAATTTTCTGATTTCAACTCCGTCCGTAAGAGCTTGGGGCGGAAGCTGCCAATCCCTTGTGTTTCCTCTTCTGTAAAAATCCTGATAAAGTCTAATGACTATTATTCTCAGGCTATCAGGACTGTTATTAAAATAAACTATCGACTCAGAACCGACTATTTTCTTTTGTGCAGGTATCAATTCCACAGATATATTGTAATTCGATTTGTTAATCCAGTAATTAGGTCCGGGTTTGCCATCCATAGAGCGGATACCGTTTTCATAAGCCCAATGAATATTCAAGGGCATATATAATCCTGATTTTTGGGCGCAGATGTTAATCACAATAAAAAAGATAGTTGCTGCAAAACAGGCAGGTAATTTTTTTTGGAGACTTTTCATTTCATCCCCCCAGGAATGTTAATATTTTTGACCTATATTATACAAAAATTAAAAAAGGTATGGAGGTGTCAAAAACATTACACCTCTTTATCAACTCAACCTTTTTCTAAAGCTTGCTCCAAATCCTGAATAATATCATTCACATTTTCGATACCAACCGAAAGCCTTACTAATCCATCTGTAATGCCCGCGGTTTCTCTTAATTCTTTTCCCATGCTGGCATGTGTCATGCTGGCGGGATGCTGTATCAACGATTCTACCCCGCCCAAACTAACCGCAAGCTGGCAGAACTTAACCGAGTTCATCACTTTCTCTCCCGCAGAATACCCCCCTTTTAGTTCGAAGGATATCATACCGCTCGGACCAAGGTGCTGCTTTTGACCCAGGGCATACTGCGGATGACTTTTTAAACCCGGGAATCTTACCCATTTCACCTTTGGGTGTTTCTCTAGATAATCTGCAACCTTAGAAGCATTCTCACAGTGGCACTGCATTCTCAGTGCTAATGTCTTAATTCCTCTGTGCACTAAAAATGAATTGAATGGATCTATAACACCGCCTATTTGATTTAATACTTTCTTAACCTTGGCATACATGTCTGAATCTTTTACAACAACTACTCCGCCAATCACATCTGCATGACCATTTAAAAATTTTGTTAAACTGTGAATTATTATGTCGGCACCAAACTTAAAAGGCTGTTGAAGCACAGGGCTCATAAACGTATTATCAACTATCAATAATGCATCGTTTTTATGAGTTACCTTAGCTATTGCTTCTAAATCCGAGACGGCCAACGTCGGATTGCCGGGTGTTTCTACATAAATTATTTTGGTGTTCGGTTTAATTGCTTTCTCTACTTCCGTCGTAATATCGGTATCAACAAAAGATGCTTCGATTCCAAACCTACCGATTACATTTTTAAGGAGAGTTGTTGTTGGTCCGTAAACCGATTTAGAACAAACCACATGATCGCCGGCATTCAGAAGTGCAACAAATACTGTATTAATAGCTGCCATCCCGCTTGCACAACCCAGTGCTTTATATCCTCCCTCCAAATCTGCAATTGCTTCTTCCATTGCTTCTATGGTCGGATTACTCATTCTAGTATAGATATGTCCTTTGATTTCTCCTTTAAAGAGAGAGGCGCCATGCTCGGCAGATTCAAACTTGAAAGTGGAGGTTTGAAAAATTGGTGGTACAACGGGACCCCACTCATAATTGCTAACTCCAGAATGCACACACTTTGATTCGATATTGATTAATTCTTTATGCACCATTACTGCCCCATGTTACTTGTGCCTACGAATTACTTTTTTATCTTTCTTGGATTTGCTATCGTTTTCTATTAAACCGTTCTCTTCGTCATCCTCGGGAATAACGCGCGCAACGTCTGCTATCGTGTCACCCTTATTCAACCTGATTAATCTTACGCCCTGTGTTGCTCTCCCCATTACCCTGATATCTTTTACGGACTGTCTAATAACCATCCCTTTGTTTGATATAATTACCAGTTCGTCTCTATCATCAGCTTCTAAAATTGAAAGCAGTTTACCGTTCTTTTGACTGGCCTTGATTGTTATTACTCCTTTTCCGCCTCTCCTTGTAACGCGGTAATCTTTCAGCTTGCTGCGTTTTCCATATCCTTTGTCCGTAACTACCATCAATGTTGAATCACGCTTAACCGCGATGCAGCCTATGACACGATCGCCTTTTCCAAGGCTGACTCCCCTAACTCCCGCTGCGGTCCTTCCCATGTTGCGAACATCTTTCTCGTGGAACCGGATTGCGAGACCTCCTTGTGTCCCGATAACAATGTCGTCGGAACCATCGGTTAATCTCACTTCAATAAGACTATCTCCCTTTTTGAGATTTAATGCTCCAATCCCGCCTCTTCTAATATTGGAATAAGCGGACAGAACTGTTTTCTTAATAGTTCCTTTTTGTGTTACCATCACCAAATACTTATCGTCCGTGAAATCCTTGACCGACACAAATGCAGTAATTTTTTCTTCTTTACCGAACGCAATAAGATTCTTAATAGACCTGCCGCGAGCCATCCTCCCACCCTCGGGTATCTCGTGTACTTTCAACCAATAACATTTGCCTTGATCGGTGAAGAACATAATATAGTGGTGGGTCGAGGCGATGAACATGTGCTCGATGAAATCCTCTTCTTTTGTGCCGACACCTGTAACACCTTTACCGCCGCGGATTTGCCTCCTATATCCGCTCACAGGAAATCTTTTGATAAACCCCTGGTGAGAGATTGTGACCACCACATCTTCTTCTGCAATAATATCTTCAAGAGAAAACTCTTTGTAATCTTTTACAATCTCCGTTTTTCTATCGTCTGAATACTTTTCTCTCAACTCAAGAAGCTCATCCTTTATCAACGCTTTTCTCTTTCTGTCGCTTTGAAGAATTCCTTTCAACTTCTCAATAAGCTTTATCGTCTCTTTATATTCATCTTCTATCTTCTTTCTTTCCAGGCCGGTAAGTCTCTGCAGCCGCATATCGAGAATCGCTTTGGCCTGAATCTCGGAAAGTTTGAACTTCTTCATCAGATTGACTCTTGCAGTCTCTACGTCTTTAGATTTCTTTATCGTAGCAATTACCGCATCAATATTATCAAGCGCAATAATATATCCTTCAAGAATGTGCGCCCTGCGTTCGGCGGAATCAAGTTCGAACTTTGTTCGGCGTACGAGCACGTCCATTCTATGATCAAGGAAATGCTGCATCATCTCGGCTAAGTTCAAAACTTTCGGGGCGCCGTTTACAAGCGCAAGCATGATTACACCGAACGTTACCTGCATTTGTGTGTGTTTAAACAGCTGGTTTAAAACAACGGCCGGCTGGGCGTCGCGTTTCAATTCAATAACTACTCGTAATCCGTCTCTGTCTGACTCATCTCTAATGTTAGAGATATCTTTTATTTTATCCGTACGAACAAGATCTGCAATTTTTTCAATCAAACCTGCTTTGTTTACTTGATAAGGAAGCTCGGTAATAACAATATTTTCACGGTCGTTTTTGAGTGTCTCCACATTTGCTTTAGCGCGGATAACTACTCTGCCCCGCCCTGTTATATAAGCTTCTTTAACCCCGTCATAGCCGTAAATTATTCCGGCTGTAGGAAAATCTGGAGCTTTGACATATTTCATTAATTCTTGCGGTTTGAGTTTGGGATTTTCAATCAGAGCAACACAACCGTCGATGACTTCACCCAAGTTATGCGGTGGAATATTCGTCGCCATTCCAACCGCAATACCGCTTGCACCGTTAATTAAAAGGTTAGGCAAATAAGCAGGCAGAACCGAGGGTTCTTGCAGAGACTCATCGAAGTTTGGTGTAAAATCCACCGTGTTCTTTTCAAGATCGCGCAGCATTTCTTCCGAGATCCGCGCCAACCGTGCCTCGGTATAACGCATTGCTGCGGGGGAATCGCCATCGATCGAGCCGAAATTTCCCTGCCCATCTACCAATGGATAGCGCAGAGAAAAATCTTGTACCATTCTGACCATCGAATCATAAACAGCGCTGTCTCCATGTGGGTGATACTTACCGAGTACCTCTCCAACAATTCTTGCCGATTTTTTATAAGGTCTGTTATGTGCCAAGCTGAGTTCGTGCATTCCGTAAAGAACTCTTCTATGAACCGGTTTCATTCCGTCTCTTACATCGGGCAATGCGCGTGCAACAATAACGCTCATTGCATAATCGATGTAAGATGATTTCATTTCCTCTTCAAGAGTAACCGGTAATATTTTTTCGAATATTGTAGCCATATAAGTGCCGTATATTAAATGTTAACCAAAAGCTTCTTAAGAGTATGATTAAAATAATTACACATCTAAGTTTGCGTACTTTGCGTGTTTTTCAATAAATGCTCTGCGGGGTTCAACTGCGTCCCCCATTAGAGTTTCAAAAACTTTATCTGCGGCTGCCGCGCTTTCAAGATTTACTTGCAAAACTGTTCTTGTTTCCGGATTCATCGTTGTAGACCACAACTGTTCGGGATTCATCTCGCCCAAACCTTTATATCTCGAAATTATTATTCCTTTTATCTTACCCTCTTCAACCATAGCTTCCTCTTCAACGGTTTCTTCCGTTCGCTCTATTACTTTTCCATCTCCCTTCATTCTTTTTAAGATTTTATCTCGCTCTTCTTCATCGAAAGCATACACCTCTTCTTTGCCCTTCTTTATTTTGAACAGCGGTGGTTGCGCAATATAAACTTTGCCGGAAGTTATCAACTCTTTCATGTGCCGGTAGAAAAATGTAAGCAGAAGTGTTCTAATGTGACTTCCGTCTACATCGGCATCCGTCATTAAGATTACTTTTCCGTAACGGGATTTTTCTGGATCAAAATCTTCCCCTATGCCGGCTCCAATTGCAGATATCATAGCTTGGATTTCGTTGTTCTCAAGGATTTTGTTAATCTTTGCTTTCTCAACATTCAAAATTTTTCCCTTTATCGGAAGTATTGCTTGAAACCTCCTATCGCGCCCCTGCTTTGCAGAACCGCCTGCAGAATCCCCCTCAACAATATATATTTCGCAATGTTCTGGATCGTTTATAGAACAATCGGCAAGTTTACCCGGAAGATGAAGCGTTTCTAAGGCGCTTTTTCTCCTGACTAATTCTCTTGCTTTTCTGGCCGCCTCTCTCGCTTCAGCGGCTCTCATACATTTATCTATTACCTTTCTTGCTACCGACGGGTTTTGTTCGAGAAACTCAGATAGTTTTTCTCCAACAATAGTTTCGACAATAGATTTAACTTCGCTGTTGCCGAGCTTGGTCTTCGTTTGGCCTTCAAACTGTGGTTCCATAACTTTTATCGAAATGACGGCTGTTAATCCTTCTCTGAAGTCGTCCCCGGTGAGAGTTATGTTTTTACTTTCTTTTATTAAATTATTTTTGTACGCGTAATTGTTAAACGTTCTTGTGAGTGCGGTTTTAAAACCAACAAGGTGAGTTCCTCCTTCTATGGTGTTTATGTTATTAACGTATGAGTGAATATTGTCGGAATATGCATCGCTGTACTCAAAGGCTGCCTCTACAGTTGTGTTTTCTCTCTCTCCTTCAATGAAAATAGGTTTATGAAGTGCTACTCTCGTTTCGTCCAGATATTTAACAAATTCTACTATACCGCCTTTGAATCTGAACGTTACTTCTTCGCCGTCTCTTTCATCCATAACTTTAATCGTTACTTCTTTATTCAGATAGGCAAGTTCTCTCATTCTTTCCGCGATGGTTTCAAAATTAAACTTAATGGATTTGAAAATTTCCTTGTCCGGCCTAAATATTACCGTCGTTCCAGATTCTCCTTTTCTCGCCTTACCTACTTCTTTCACCTTATATTTTGAAATACCCCTTTGATATTCCTGTTTATAACATTTACCATTTCTTTTTACCTCTACCAAAAGCCACTCTGACAAAGCATTAACAACGGATACGCCGACACCGTGCAAACCTCCAGACACCTTATATGAACTCTTATCGAACTTACCACCGGCATGTAGTTGTGTCATAACAACTTCAAGAGCTGATATTTTTTCCGTTGGGTGTTTATCAACCGGTATGCCTCTCCCCTTGTCCTCAACCATTACACTACCGTCCTTTTTCAGGGTTACAATAATTCTATCATTATACCCAGCAAGAGCTTCATCAATGCTGTTATCTACAACTTCATTTATAAGATGGTGAAGACCCCTCATTCCAGTATCGCCGATATACATTGCTGGTCTTCTTCTTACAGCTTCCAAGCCTTTAAGTATATTTATGTTCTTTGCAGTATATTGACTTTGTGCACTTTCGCTAGCCACGGTTTTGTACCTCTTTATGAAGTGAATTTAATACCGTTAATTACATTTTTATGGAAATATCTGTTTATTTTATCAATCATAACGTTTTTACTAAAATTCAATTCGCTTTTCCAAACCGAATTCTCAACCCTAAGAAATAAAATATTCTTATCTACCTTTATCGCCTTGGCAACCATTTTAAGGTCAGGAAAAATATCGTTAAATCTTTCAACTATGCCATACCCCTCGGCAATATGCTTGATTTTTTCGAACTCTTTGTTTTCCTCAATTATTTCAGAGAACTTTTTAATCCTTTTACGCATAAGCTACTTTCCCATCCTCTATCTCTATCAAAAGATCCTCATCGCTTTTCATTATGTGTTCGAAATTAGAATGGTCGGTTAATGTTATAAATACCTGTCCCAGCTCGATCAAATGAGCGCTGATTTTTTTCACCCTGTTTGCATCAAGTTCGCCAAAGACATCATCCATTATAAAAATGGGAGTTTTTCCAAGACTATCTTTCAAATAAAAAAACTCGCCGTATCTTAAAGCAATTTGAAATGTTTTATGCTGTCCCTGCGATCCGTATTTTCTCAGTTCAAGATCATTTATGTAGAACTTAAAATCATCTCTGTGGGGGCCTACAAGATTCACGCCTCGGCGTAGTTCATCCTCTCTATACTGTGTTAACATCTCAAAAAAAACTCTTTCTACATTCACACCATTACTACCATTTAAATACTCATAACTTACTGTCGGTGCTTCCTTTCCTTCCATTATCCTATTATAAGCTACTGTTAAATATTCTTTGAAACGATGGATAAACTCCAATCGGTGTTTTATAACTTCCGTTCCTAGTGTAACCAACGTCTCATTCCATGCATCAAGCTGTTCATAAAGTTTCTTACTGTTCGTTTCTTTAATCTGTGAAAGCAATGATGATCTTTGCCGAAGAGTCTTATTATAGTCTATTAATATTTTTAAGTAAGTTCCGCTGGCTTGCGAGATCACGGAATCTACAAACTTTCTTCTTTCGGCCGGAGCTCCCAATGTAATGTTGTGATCTGCTTGAATTAAAGTTACAACCGGAAACTTGCCGATTACAGATGAGGCTCTGTAAATTTGTTTATCGTCTATCGTAATTAATTTTTTGTTATTCTCTAATTGATAACGTAATTTAACTTTGTTGCTAGTCTTATCAGCAAAATCACCGTTTATCTCGAAGAAGTTTTCTCCGAAAGTAACTGCCTCAATGTCCAAAGAAAGATTCAAACTTTTAGTTGTACATAGATAATATATGGCTTCCAATACTGTCGTTTTTCCCTGTCCGTTGCCTCCAACTATATAATTTAGTTTATCAGAGAACAATATGTTTGAATTTCTATGGAGCCTAAAATTAATTAAATCAATATGCTTAAGAATCATTTCAGTTGTTTAATCGAACCGGCATAAGGAGCATCATAAGTTCTTGTTTCTCACTCTTTTTGCTTGGTTCAATTATAACGGCTTTGGTTGGCGAATGAAGTTTAAAAATAATTTCTTCTTCACCTGTTAAATGACTTAAAACATCGTGAACATATGTAGAATTAAATCCGATGTCTATGGGTTCTCCTTTATATTCACATTCCAGTTTTTCTTCAGCTGATGCACCTATATCGGGATCTTCTGCGGATATTGTTAATTCCTTCCCTTTTATTGAGAACTTTACTCTTCTTGTGTTTGTCGTTGAAAACAACATCATCCTTTTAATAGCATCATGAATTGATTTCGTATTCAACTTCATTGTATATTCGTTTTCAAGAGGTATTACACTGGTATAGTCCGGGTATTTCTGTCCAATCAACCTGGTTATTAATTCAATATCATCCAACGAGAATGATACATGTGTTTTACTGAAGTATATTTTTACGTCTTTATCATCCAAAATTTTAAGCAGAACAGATACGGCTCTTTCAGGTATAATGTATTGCTCACTTATATTAGGAGAAATGTTTGATTTGAACAGGTTCACGAGACGATGTCCATCAGTAGTGACAAATCTAATACCGTTCTTTTGTAATTCAAAAAGAGTACCCATCATTGCAGGGCGCATCTCTTCCTTACTCATCGCAAATGCCGTTTTCTCAAAAGCATATTTCATCTCCATGCCGTCAATAACAATGTGATTAAGCTCTTTTTTGTTCGCTCCTTCACCTGGAAAAGTTGGTATATCAGGATACTCCTCAGGATTTAGGTAACTTAACGTGTATTTACCTTTGTTGGTGAATAAATTCGCTTTACCATTATTTGTTATATCAAACCTTATTGTGGTTTCCTCAAGAGATCTAACAATATCGTGTAAAAGTTTAGCTGGCAGCACAATACTAATGTTTTCTTCAGAAACTACCTTTAATGAAGATTTTAGAGAAATTTCTAAATCGGTTGCGTAAATAATTAGAAGACCGTCTTTAACCTCTATTAGAAAATTTTCAAGAATTGGCATTGGTGTTCTACTTGGGACAGCCGGAACTTTTCAAGTTCCTTGCTGTTTACCTTAAATTCCATGATTTTTCTCCAAATTAAAAATAAAAGATATTAAAATACTCTGTAACTTTCAATTAATTGTATTTTACATATAATTATTATTAACACACTATATATTACTATCTTATTTAAAGAACTAATTAATAACAATAATAAGGGTATATAATATGTTGATAAAGTCAGTAACAACAATAATAATACTTACATATGACGTTTTATAATAAAAAAAATTGTGTACAACGGTATAGTTAGTCATACGATATTAAACACTTGTTAGTAATCAAAAGTTTTCAACAGATATTACCATACATATTAACAAACTTTCCACACATTTTAAAATTGAAAAATATTCTTTCAAAAAAATAGTTTCAAATATCAGTATGAGGACTGTAATGTATAATTATGCTTGGTTTAGTTCGATTTTACCTTTAACCAAATTAATAGAGTCCTTAAGTTTATGATCTTCGGACATTATTTGTTCAATGCTGTTGCAGGCATGAATAACGGTGGAATGGTCTCTACCTCCAAAATGTAATCCAATAGTTTTCAAGGATGATTTTGTGAGTATTTTAGATAGGTACATTGCTACTTGTCTGGCAAGAACAACTTCTTTTTTGCGATTTTTTTCCCTTACTTTATTTCCGTCTACACTAAAGTAATCACAAACGATTTTAGTGATTTGATCAATTGATATATTTCCTCGTCTATTTGTAGAAATTTCCTTAACGGTTTTTCTAACTAATTCATAGTCAATTTCTCTTGAATTTAAAGATGCGTTTGCAAGAAGTTTAATTAAACACCCTTCAAGCTCTCTTATATTGGACGTAATATTTGTTGCTATGTATTCGAGAATTTCATTACTTATTCTTATCCCGTATGTTTCACTTTTGTTTTTAAGTATGGCAATTCTAGTTTCAAAATCAGGTGGTTGTATATCGGCAGCCAAACCCCACTGAAATCTAGATATCAATCTTTCATTAAGGCCCTTTAATTCTTTTGGTGGTTTATCGCTCGAAAGAACTATTTGTTTTCTTGATTGGTGAAGCGAGTTGAAGATGTGGAAAAAATAGTCTTGTGTTTTTTCTTTACCTATTAGGAATTGGATGTCGTCGATTATTAATACATCCATGCCTTTATAGAGGTTCGAAAATTCGTTAGCTCGGTTAGATTGAATAGCTTCAACAAATTCAACGGTAAAAACATCGGTGGATAGATAGATAACTTTCTTTTCGGGGAAGCGATCTAATATTTTGTTTCCTATTGATTGAATTAAGTGTGTTTTTCCGAGACCGACCCCTCCATATACGAAAAGAGGATTAAACGAAGTTTCTCCTGGAGATTCACTAATAGCAATAGCAGCAGCGCGTGCTAACTGATTTCCTTCTCCTTTAATAAAGTTTTCGAACCTGTACCGGGGATTTAAATAGTTTATAAAATCATGTTTTTTGTTTTCTTTTAGTGCATTCAACCCATTATGTTTATTTTCATCTATTCTGTTATCTTCTATCGGCCCATAGTCATCTGTTATTACATAAACAAGTCGACCCTCTTCTCCCAAGACCTGCTCTATTGTTTTGTTTATTAGAGTATTGTAATGTTCGTCAATCCATTCTATGAAGAAATGATTTGGTACTTGAATCTTAAGTGTAGCCTCGCTCAATTCAAGAGGCTTTATTGGCAAGAACCAAGTGTTATATGTAATAAACGGAACGTTTTCTTTTATTAAACTTAGGCAATCTTTCCAGATTAAAAGATGATCGTTTTTAATAGTGGTTTTATCACTCATCGAAGACTTATCCACAAATTAGAAGACTATAAACAATTACAAAACAAGGTTAAAGCCAGAATTACTTCACCACAGCCACAGAAATATCAACAATTAATTCACATCAAAACGAAAACCCTAAAACATTACAACATAATGAGTTACAAAACAAAAATAAAAATTACAAACATTGAACCGGACAAAACAACCCTTACCACACAACACAAACCATGCGTGAAACGTTTCACAAAACTTAATTATTAACAAATTATTAACAGGCGGTTTTGCTCTTTGAGCGGTTTGAAAATAAAATATATTTATGTGTAGTGCAAATAAAATATTATGATTTGTTATAAGTTGTTTGGTTTCAAAGAGATAAAAAAATTTTTATGTGAATAAAAAATTTTTATGAAGTTATTTTTTATCAATTTTGTAAAAAACTTTGATTACAAGAAAAAAAAACATTTTAAAAGATGGTTGTTTTCTAAAAGAAAGTGGATTCATGAATTAATCACAGAATTAAAAAGAAGTTGATGATTTGCAATAGCACAATATTGTGTTATATTTTGTATTAATTGGCGAGCGTATTAGATTTAGAGGATTGAATTTATGAATAAAAAACGTTTGTGTAAATGCAAACGATGAAATTTGGTAAAAACGTTAAATCCTGGGTAGCTTCGATTTTGTTTCTTCCCATAATAGTTTTCTTTACGTTAAATAAGGGGAGGTTCACATTTATTGATTACTTTAATACACTAGTACATGAGGGAGGACATGGACTATTTAGTTTTTTTGGAAAATTTCTTCATGCGTTGGGCGGAACACTGATGCAAATTATTCTTCCATCAATATTTATTTTCTATTTTTGGTCGAATAAAAAGCGGATTAGTGTGCAACTCTCGATTATTTTGTTGGGAGAGAATTTTATGAATATTGGTGTTTATGCCACAGATGCAAGAGCTCAACAGCTACCATTGCTAGGGGGAAGCAAAGTATATCATGATTGGGCTTATATATTGAGAGAATTAGGATTTTTGAATTTCGATCTGGACATAGGTTTTGTTTTTTACCTGTTTGGTTTAGCGGCTTTTGTTGTTTCTTTTTTTATGCCCCTACTTATGAAAGATTATGAAGAAGTAAGTCTAGACCTTGAGATAAAATAAAAAATTTGGGATAGGTTCTAATCTTTGAAATAATGTATGATGGATCAAGATTGTTATTGTCTGACGGAGGGTAAAACCAAGCGCTACTACATATCGATTAGTAAATGAAGCTGTTTTCTTTCTCTTAAAAGCCGGCAGAGGTTGTTGATTATTTTCCTTTCTTCGGGAATACTCCAGCTTAATACTTTTAACAAATTTGGGATATCTTCTGTTTTTATTTTGTCGAAAGCTACGACGGAAGACTTGAGTTCTGTTATAACACACTCACTTTTTTCTTTAACGACACTTATGGCTTTAGCTCTTTTTGGTATCATATATATTAAGTAGTGTTTTATTTGCCGGTGTAAAATATGGCATTAATTAAGCAAAGAAATTGTTTGTTGTCACAAAATCTTGGAGCAATCGTTAAGTTTAACAAGATTGGTGGGCGATCCTGCGTCATTATTACTTTATGTAACCAAACAAATTTGAATTACTTTCGATATTTTGAAATAAATTCCTCAACCTCGGGAATACCCCCCTGGTAAATCAAGTAGCCGTTGCTTGGTTCTCGTTCGGTAATTTCACCAGCAATTGGTGTCAGCATAATTTCTTTTACCTTTTCAAGATCTTTTGTTTGACCCAAAGCCCATCCAAGCTTTACGTATGCTACTTCAGGAAGCATATTTGCAGCGGGAACCACACCCAGCTCTAACATCTCTCTTCCGGTTTCATATACGTACATTTGTACATAACCCCATAGAGTTTGAACAGTCATATAAACAGCAACATTCCGTTCCTGTGCACGTTTAAGGGCCGGATAAAGCGGTTTGTTCACATGCCCAAGTCCGGTACCGGCGATTATAATACCCCTGTAGCCATTATCAACCAGCGAGTCGATAATATCTGGAAGCATGTTTGGGTAGTAATATACAATGCTCACTTTTTCTTCGAAGGCGGTGTTTATTTCGAAATTTTTATCATTACGTCTGTGTTTATAATCCTGTCTGAGTGGTGTGATTTTTTCGCGGCTGACTTGTGCAATAGGTATATCTCCAATGGTTCTGAAGGTTGAACGATAGCTTGAGTGCATTTTTCTAACACGTGTACCGCGGTGTAACAATCCGTATTGATCTGAGGTTGGACCGAACATGCACACAACAACCTCGGCGATGTCGCTTTCAGCGGCGGTCTTCACGCTGTGCATGAGGTTTAGCGCAGCGTCCGAAGAAGGCCTATCGCTCGATCGTTGTGATCCCACCATAACGATTGGAACCGGAGAGTTCTGTACCATAAATGACAATATCGCTGCTGTATGATGCATTGTATCGGTCCCATGACCTATTACTATTCCGGATACTCCTTTTTCTATTTCTTTTCCGATTGCCTCCGCGGTTTTAATCCATTGCTCGGGACCCATGTTTTCGCTGAACACACCATATAACTTTTCCGTTTCGAGGTTGCAATAATCGGCGAGTTCCGGGACGGAACCGTATAATTCACCGGGTGAAAAAGCAGGGATGACAGCGCCTGTACGGTAATCGAGCCTGCTGGCAATTGTACCCCCCGTTCCAAGGAGTTTGACTTTCGGTTTCTTTGGATCATACGGAAAATCTTTTTCTGGAATTTTATAATTGGCCTCTTTTCGTCCAATAATGTTTACGGCGGTTATTTTTGATGCAGCAATACCAATGTTATACCCAACACGTAATTTTAAAACGATGTGCTGATCATCGGCAGTCTCCGAGCGGGGAAGTATTATACCTGTGTAATTGCCGGTTGTAGTTTTTATCTCGATATCACTCCATACCGGGGCATTGAAATTTTTTAGTGTTGATAAAGCTAATCCACGGTATCCTTTGTATTTATCTTTTGACAAATCCACTATTTCTCCTCCATGCTTATAAGACCGATACTTTTTGCAACATCTATACCGTTCATTTTCAACCTTAACTTTTTCATAATAGATCCCATTACTAAAGCTTTTCTGTTTTTATCATTGTGTAATTTTATGTTTCCTGTTTCTTTCTCGGATTCGCTTATGGCAGCATTAAGTTGTCTCTCCGTACATGGAGCCGGAAGCAATTCCGGATAGAACTTACCGTGTTTAATTGAGTTTTTCATCATGGGTAAAATTCCATCTCGTGAGAGCAAACCATCTTTGTATGATTCGAAGATTCCAAGCACCATTTCTTTCGTCAACAAGTGGGAGTTGCACCCCGCTTTTTGTAATCGTTTTGGATATTGAATTAAAGAAACCGCAGCAAGTACCGGATCGATTTTCATGTCTTTGACCAATTTTTCGAACAAAGAGGCGAATCGGGAAATGGCAAGATCCTTAATGGTGTCATTCGGAATTTTTAATTTTCTATACCACCCCTCTCTTTCCCAGAAAAGCTTTGGAAGAACTGCCCGGAGTTTTTCGAGCCGAGCCTCCTCAATTTTCTTGGGAGGGAGGTCTGTATCAGGGTACATTCTATTGGCGCCGGGCAGAATTCTTTCGAAGCCGTTCGTTCCGTCTCGCAAAGCCTGTCTAGTCTCAGATGGAATACCAATAGTTGCTTCTTTTGCACGAATGATAATTTCCTTTGTTGCGGTGTCGATATCCTGTTTGTTTCCCCACACAATCACTATTGTATCGTTTTGGTGGACAGCCACTGCTTTTCCAACCGCATGCCATTCGGAAGAAGCAATAGTTTCTCCCATACTATCTGAGTGAATAATGTTCGGGATTGTAGTCAGACAAGCTATCACACGTACACGGTCGCTTATTTCTCTTGAGAAATAAGTATTTGTTTGTGTCTCCCAACGCAAAAGATCTTTAAACCCGCGCAGTACGACACATTTAACCTTCATTCCTTGTTCTACCGCCTCTTTAATCGGCAAGTAATGTGGATTTTTGAAAAGCTTTGTTACGTCTTCGGTCTTGGCCTCAAATGTATTTTCGGTAATTCCACGATGATGTAGCTCATCTCTCATTCTCAAAAGGTTCCACTGGCGCATTGCTTCGTTATATGTTAGCAGCGGAATGTTCGGAATTTTAGGAACACCCTTTATCTCAATTCGCGTACCGCCGGTTACGCTTACGTTTACATCTTGTCTTACCGAACCGATTCCACGCCGTACTTTACCTGTGCTACGAACCACCCTGCTTAGGATATCGCAAACCTCGGCAACCTCATGAGGCGTTTTCATGTCGGGACCCGTTACCGATTCTATTAAAGGCATACCCAGTCGATCGGTTAAATATACTCTTGTATGACCGAAGTCGCTCACTTCACGGCATGCATCTTCTTCGATCGACAATTGAATTATATTTATATTTCTTCTTTTGTATGGAATTTTTCCGTTCAAAGCCACTATAGCGGTTCTTTGAAAACCAGTTGGAATGCTGCCGTCGAGATACTGCTTTCTTGCAATGTGTATCTCATCAACGATTGAACAGTCATATAGCATGCCTATTTGTAGAGCAATATCGAGAGCATCTTCATCTATTAAAAACGGGGGTGTGTCATCCATTTCATAAGTACAGACAGTCTCTCTTTTTATTCTATAGATAATTTCCTTTTTTGTTTTGAATTCCATTAATGCGGTACCGTCATATTCTCCTAGTTCAGAGAGAGTCGGTCTCATATGGCGTAATATCTCAGCATCATATTTTTCGCTGTATTTACCGGCAGGGCAGCGGCAAAATAATTTCTTTTCGGTCAAAATCTGTTGGTGTATTTCCAACCCGGACTTAAAACCAACGGTCTCATAGTCCTTTTCTGTCATCTGGTTGAATGGTTTGAACATGAATTTTTCCATGATAGTTGGCTTTTATTTAGGGCTTATCGGAATAGAAGAGAATGTCCGTTGTTTTGAAAATGAAGCGAAATATGGATTGCTCATTATTTAACCGAAAAATAGGATAAATTTGTGCGAAAAAATAAAGACAACCCTCATAATAAGCAAGCTGTTCAACAGTTGGACCAGCAACGAAGTGATTGTGTGGAAGTTTTCGAAGGGATTCTTTAGAATCCCTTCGGTAAAATAAATTTTAGTTCTCTTCTGGAACGGTTTTAAAGAAAGTAATAAAACCTTCCAGCACCACGAGGAAAACCAGTACAATAATTACAATGTTTATGATCTGCAAGAGAATGTTGTGTGCAGAAGAATATTCTATCTGGTTATAAACAGTTGCCCACATAGTCATTACTACCATGAACAACGCCGGAATTCCTGTCACTAACCACTTGAATCCACCACGGCGTTTAAGATACATTGTTGCGACTATCAATGCAAGAGCGGCAAGAGTCTGGTTTACAGCACCGAACATTGGCCAGAGTTTCAAAGCTCCCCCTCCATCGGCACCACTTATGAATGCAAGAGCAAGTGCAGAGACTACAACAACAGAAGTTGTAAAGTATCTATTTTTGAAAATGTTGAACTTAAGCTCAACCATAAGTTCGGAAACAACATACCTCTGGATACGGGTTGCCGTATCTAATGTTGTTCCGGCAAACGATGCAACGAAAACGCCCATAATTCCTATTGCTATTCCACGAGGTATTCCTATATTCTCGATCATGTTTGCGGTTCCTTCAATGAAAGCTGCAACCTTAACCGACAATCCTTCAGCCCACGAAGAGTAATGAGAAGACCAAGCAGCGGTTCCTGTTAGAAATTCTCCCGAATTTGTTTGATATCCCAGACCGATTCCGGCTATTACGGCGATGATCACCAGTGTGGCTAAAGCGCCTTCCGTAAGCATACTGCCTATGCCGACAAACACCCCATCTCTTTCGTTGCAAACCTGCTTGGAAGATGTGCCGGAGGAGACCAAACAATGGAAACCCGAAACAGCGCCGCACGCAATTGTTATAAAAAGAAAAGGCCAGAACGGCGGTGCCGATGCGGCATTTGTTCTTACAGCAGGCGCGACAATCTCCATTCCTCCGAATAAAGAAGAAACAATGATCCCAAGCATCATTAATCCCATAGCGATCATTAGTTGATATGAGTTAATGTAATCTCTTGGTTGAAGCAATGTCGTAATTGGGAGGACTGAAGCGACAAAGGCATATATTAGGAGAATGATTGTCCAACTACCCGTTGGCGGAATTCCGAACAAGGTGGGTAAATCCAATGGTAAATAATATCCCGCAATAATTGTAACATACATTGTAATTGCCGCTACGATCGACCACAGGGTTATGTTCTTTCCCTTCTTATAGTATAAATGTCCAAGCGTAATAGCGATTGGAATTTGCAGCCAAACCGGAAGGACCGCTGAAGGATACATACTGAAGATGATTGCTATAACCAAACCGAAAATTGATATTACAACCCATAGTTCAAGGAAGACGATAATGAAGAAGAAATATTTTGCACGATTATTTATATACTTTGCCGTGAAGTCTGAAATTGATTTGCCCTGGTTCCTCATCGAAATTATCAGTGAACTGAAATCATGAACTGCGCCGATGAACAAACTGCCGAGAAATACCCATAACACTGCCGGCAGCCATCCCCAGATTACCGCTATCGCCGGACCGACGATAGGACCTGTACCCGCAATTGATGCGAAGTGATGACCGAAGATGATTTCCTTTTTGGTTGGAACAAAGTCAACGCCGTCTTCAAATTCTTGCGAAGGTGTTTTTGCATTTTTGTTTATCTTAAAAATTTTCTCACTGAGGAATTTACCATAGATTTTATACATGATTATGTAGCCGACAAAAACGGCGATCATTAATAACAGAGCATCCATAAACAACTCCTTTCGTTAACCGGTTGGTTGAGAGAACGGGGTGTAAAATAATAAATTAATTCTTCATTTGGATAGTTTGAAAAATAAAGGTAGAGCGGTACCTTGCCCGATAAGGCAAGAGCCGCTCACCCTGAAATAATTATTACTTGTTATCGATTTGTTTAAGAAGTGTTTCAATAGCAGTCTTAAGCTGTAGGTCTTCTTTTGTTTTATAGTCTTGGGGATTTTCTACAACGATATCCGGAACAGCGGGTCCCCACTCCATGTTTTCATCCGTTGCTTTAACGTACCATGCACGGAAAGGTAATCTTACGTACCACCCGTTGATTAGTCCTTTGCCATCGGTGGAAATAACCGCTCCGAAGGTTGGGATACCGACCAGCTTACCGATTCCCAATGTTTTGTAAGCGTGTGAAAATATCTCGGCATTGGAATAGCTGTTTTCATTACATAAAGTAATAGAAGGTTTTGTCCATGGGTAGTAAGGCATACGTTCTGAGAATGGGTAATAGTTGCGGAACTTTAGATGTTCTTCGGCAAGGTCGTCTGCAGCCCCGCGCGGTATTGTGTATGCGTGCTGTTTTACATTTAAAACCGACATTAAGTAGTCGGTTGTCCAGCCTCCTCCGTTATATCGTACATCTATCACAATTCCTTCTTTACCGTAGCCGGCAGCCGTCAATTCTCTCTCGAATCTTTCAAAACTCTCCCAGCCCATTGCTTCAATATGAAGGTAACCGAGACGCCCATTCGAATATTTATCTGTAAGTTTCCGCCTCTCTTTTACCCACTCATCGTATAATTCGTTATTCAGGCTTTGAACAGGGCGTATTACCACCTCTCGTTCTTTCCCTGCTTTATCTTTTATTCCCAACAGCACTTTTTCATCAACGGTATTTGTCAACAAGGAAAAGAAATTAATTTTTTTGTTCACGGGTTTTCCATCAACCGAAATGATTAAATCTCCAGCTTGCAACTTACTTGTCTCTTTGGTTGCCGGCGAGTTAGGGATAACTCGATTTACCAGCATTCCTTCTTCGGTCGGAGACATATCGGCACCAAGCAAACCGGTTGTTTCGCTTTGTGTTTCGGCAAGATCTTTGCCGTATATTCCCATGTGACTTGCATTCAATTCACCGAGCATGTAATTAAATATTTCTCGGAAATCGGTGTAAGTTGATGCTTTCATACACCAAGGTTTGTATTTTGCTTTCAGCGCATTCCAGTTCTTGCCGTGGAAATTCGGATCGTAAAAACCATCGCGCAGCGTTCTCCAAGCTTCTTCGAAAATTTGATTGCGTTCTTGTAGAAAGTTGATTGTGAATTTTGCCGAATAAGAAAGTCCCTCTTCCTTTTCGGATTTTGCTTCGATTCGTGAAAATTTGCCTGTCGGTTTAAAGAAATAAAGATATTTTCCCTCTTTGTCTATATCTACAGCGTAAGGCTTTGTGTTTCCTTTTGTGAGGGATTTCATATCGGTACCGTCCCATTTAACGCTGTACAGATCATTATCTGCATTGTAGTTTGAATTGCCGACTCTGTTTGTAACGAAGTAGAAAGTTTTGCCGTCATTTGAGATAACAAGGTCGGACTCGTTACCAGGCAGAGACGTTACCTGTGTAATGCGCTCGTGAATATTTTCAAAATCAATCACGATGGGCTTGACTTCGGTACTGTCTTTGTCCTTTTTGTCTTTTTTCTCGGAAGATTCTCCATCTTCTTCATCCCAATCCTGTTTAGTTTTTTGCCAATCCGATTTTTTCAACCAAACGAACCAAACGTCTGTTGAGCTGTTGCTCCTGTTGGAAAGGAAACCGAGTTTTGAGCAGTCGGCACTCCAGAAAGGATTATTATCGGTCTTCGGATGCATGCTTATGTTGACCGGCGGGCCGCTGTTATCCACAGCATGAATGTAAATTTCCTCGTTAAAATTAAGGTCTTCCAATCCATAAGCGAGCCATTTACTGTCGGGGCTCCATGCTACTCCTTGAGGTTTGTCCCATCCGTCTAGAAGCACTTTGGCATTGCTGAGCTTTCCATCCATCGAGACATCGGCGACGATTAAACCACCCTTTCCTTTAAGGTATGCAATTTTTTTGCCGTTGGGGGAAACAATCGGGCTGGTTTCATCTAGATCCGTATCTGTGATTTTTACGACTTCATGTTTAAGGCTTTTAAAAAGATTGGTTTGTTTATTATCGGCAGAACGGACCATATATAAATCATATTGACCGGCACGATCAGAGGAGAATATTAATGTCGAATCGTTCAACCAAACAGGCTCTTGATCTCTGTTCGGGTTATTCGAAAGATTTACTGTTTTACTTTTGTCTTTGTCGTTTTCTTTTACATAAATCTCTCCCCGGATTACCAAAGCAGAATATTTTCCGTTCGGCGATATTGCATACTCGGTTGCATCGGAAGAATATGTTTTGTGTTCGTATGGATCGAACCTATAATCAGTACCGAATTGTATTTTTATTTTTTGAGGCGCACCGCCGCCTGTGTTCAAAAGATAAATGTCCGTTTGTCTCTCAAAGACAATTGTTTTGCCATCGGCGCTAATATCGAAGTAACGGATTCCGTCGTCGGAGTAATTGGTTAATTGTTCTGGCACGGAAATCGTATTTCCGTTTTCATCAATTTTAATGCAGTGAATGTTATATCTTCCCGATGAAGCGTTCAGGTAATAAAGAGTTCGCGAATCTCCCCATTCCGGGTAAATATCTTGAGCCGTCGAAGTGGTTAATTTCGAATAAGTATTGGCTTTTGTGTCGAACAACCAGATTTCTCTATTAGCGGGTCCCGTGTATTCTTCTCTTGTAATTCTGCAGTAACCATGTGCGTAAGCAATAAATCTGCCATCGGGTGAAGCCGAAGGCATAGAGCCGAATGCGTCGAACAGACGTTCGGGAGTGCCACCATCGGAAGAGACCTGGTAAATTTCGGACTCCCACTCGATTTGATTGTAGGTTCTGAATGTCTCGAAGAGAATTTTTCCGTTGTTTGTCCAACCGCCGATATTATCATTGACGGAGAGATAAGTTAGCCTCTTCGGAATCCCGCCATTGGCGGGCATTACGTAAATGTCGTTATTGCCGAAGCGATCGCTTGAGAAAGCAATAGTCTTTCCGTCCGGGCTGAATTTTGGAAAGCTTTCGTGTGCTTCATGAACGGTGAGACGCACCGGCTGTCCGCCGTTCAAGTCCATTGTCCAGATGTCACCTTGAAAAGAGAAGGCGATTTTCGTACCATCGTTATTGATAGCAGGATAACGGATAAAAACCGATTCATCCTGTGGTAGAACACTTGTAGTGCTTAGAAGAAGAGCAGCAGCAAACAGCATAAATATCTTTTTCATTATAAAATCCCCTCATTTAGATTAATAGAATTGTGCAAATTTAGTGATATGTATTGTGTTATGAAAAGCCAACTTTCGATATACGTTAAAAGAATCATATTTGATTGAGACTTTCACGGTAACTGGAAAGTTGCACACGAAAATTTGATCTCAAAAGTTGATGTTTATAACATTTTGGTCGATTGTCATCTCGTTTTACTAAATTTGGGACAACCAAGAATACTTTTTATCGAAAAGGAGGAAGAACGATGAACACGCACATCAAGGTAAAGTATATTATACAGATTCTCGTAATACTGTTTTTTATGTCTAACATTTTTGCACAGCAATCTCTGAACAGAGACGAAATAGATGCAAAATATAAATGGAACCTGAACGACATTTACAAGAGTTGGGATGAATGGGAAAAGGGACTTGCCGATCTGGGCAAGAAGATGGACGAAGTTGCCGGATTAAAAGGAACGCTTGCAAACAGTCCCGAAGCTTTATCTAAAGCGCTTAAATTAAACGATGATTTGGGTGTTCTTTCCTATCGTGTTTATCGTTATCCTCAGTTTACTAGAGATATCGACACACGCAACCAAGAGGTAGCAGCGCGCATGCAACAGGTACAGATTCTTTTTGCGAAGTTCGGTACAGCAACCTCATGGATAAATCCCGAGATGCTGCAGATACCCTGGGACACAATGAAAAAATGGCTGGATAAAACACCCGCATTAGCTCCGTATCGGTTCGATATAGAGGATTTGTACCGTCAGCAGGCTCACGTTTTGGATGAAGAAAAAGAAAAATTGATCTCTTATTACACTCGCTTCAACGGAACACCAAATTTGATTTACACAGACCTTTCTACGGCAGATATTGATTTCCCGACAATTACTTTATCAACCGGTGACGAGATTACGGCAACCAGCGGGAATTACAGCCGCGTTCTTGCAACCAACCGGAACCAAGAAGACAGAAAGAAAATTTTCGAAGCACACTATAACACCTTTAAGAAAAACGAAAACACATATGCATCTATTTATAATGCTGTCTGCCAGCGCGATTGGGCTAATGCGCAAACGAGAAACTACAACTCAACCTTGGAAGCCAATCTCGACAACAATAACATCCCGATTGCGGTTTATGAAAACCTGGTGAACACAGTGAGGGCAAACACCGCTCCTCTGCAGAAATATGCCCGGCTACGGGCAAAAATTCTGGGTTTGAAAGAATATCATCAATATGACGGCTCTATACCGATAATAGATTTTGACGAGACGTATCCTTACAATGAAGCGAAAGATAAAGTAGAAGCTTCGGTTGCTCCGTTAGGAGAAGATTATCAAAAGAGAGTTGAGCGCGCACTTGCCGGCGGTTGGATAGATGTTTTTGAAAATACGGGAAAGAGAACCGGCGCCTATTCGTCGAATGTTTACGGAGTTCACCCGTACATGCTCTTGAATTATAATGAGACGATGGATTATGTGTTCACGCTCTGCCACGAAATAGGTCACACAATTCACACAATGCTTGCAAACGAAAATCAGCCGTTTGCAACATCAGGTTATACACTTTTTGTTGCTGAGGTTGCCTCTACTTTTAACGAGAGATTGCTGCTCGATAACTGGTTGGATAAAGCAGAAGATCCCAAAGAGAGAGTTGCTCTGCTTCTCCAGGCAATTAAGAACATTACTAACACTTTTTATTTTCAAGCTCTGCTTGCAGATTTTGAACTGCAGGTTCACCGGTTGGCTGAAGAAGGAAAACCAATAACCGCAAAAGAATTGAACGGAATCATGAAAGATTTATTTACTGCGTACTACGGCGATTCTGTTGTGCACGATGATTTGATCAATACAGTCTGGGCGAGAATATCTCACTTCTATACTGTACCGTATTATGTTTACCAGTATGCAACATGCTTTGCATCTTCCGCGAAAATATATGATGATATTAAAAACAAACAGGGTGTAGAAAAGCAGAAGGCAATCGATCGCTATTTGAATCTGCTTAAGTCGGGGGGCAACGATTACCCGATGGAACAGTTAAAGAAAGCCGGCGTCGATTTATCAACACCCGAGCCATACTTGGCGATTATTAACCAATTCGACAAAATGGTTGACCAGCTTGGTGAGGAGGTAGAGAAACTCGAGAAATAATCAATTAGAAAGAGATGCGGTTTCTTTGAATAAAACAATTATCTCCGTATTTTGGCGGCAGCAGGAAAGAACATTTATGTGTTACTCTTCATTGGAAAGGAGAGTTGCGTAACAACAAAAATCACCGAATGGAGGTGCATCTAAATTTAAACGTAAGAGGTATACCTCTTTCGGCGACGTTATCTATAAATGAAAAAAGCAATCAGCTAAAACAGGAAGGGAGAAAAATATACAAGCTCGGGTTGGGCCAATCTCCCTTCCCTGTTCCTAAAGTAGTTGTTGAAGAATTAAAGGCAAACGCACATCAGAAAGATTACCTTCCCGTAAAAGGGCTAAGAGAACTGAGAGAAGCCGTTGCGGATTACCACGTTCGTAAAAACGGAATTATCCGCAGAAAGGATGACGTGTTAATTGGTCCTGGTTCTAAGGAATTAATGTTCCTTCTTCAATTAGTTTATTACGGCGATCTTCTGATTCCCACACCGAGCTGGGTTAGTTATGCACCCCAGGCAATGATAATCGGGAGACACGTAGGATGGATTCCTACCCAGATTGAAAACGGATGGCGCCTTACTCCTGCCGAATTGGAAAGAGCATGTGAAAAAGATCCCGATAAACCGCGCATACTTGTTTTGAATTATCCATCTAATCCAAGTGGACGTACATACAAACTTGAGGTGCTGAAAGCCATTGCAAAGACGGCCAGAAAATTCAAAGTTATTTTATTGTCGGATGAAATCTATGGAGAACTTCACCACCGGGGACAGCATGTTTCAATTTCAAGATGTTATCCAGAAGGGACAATCATCAGCAGCGGACTCAGCAAATGGTGCGGTGCAGGCGGATGGAGGCTGGGCACGTTTACTTTTCCTCCCTCGCTTCGCTGGTTGTTGGATGCAATGGCTGTCGTTGCCAGCGAAACATATACTTCTACAAGCGCGCCTATTCAATATGCGGCGGTGCGGGCATTCCGCGGGGGAGTTGATATCGAAAGATATCTTTGGAACTCGCGCAGGATATTGAGGTGTCTTGGTAAACACATTTCCGGTAAGCTGGCAGACGCGGGTGTAAAAGTACCGATGCCTGAGGGTGCGTTTTACCTGTTCGCCGATTTTGATGAATATAAAGAGATATTTAAAAAAAGGGGGATAACAACAAGCCAGGAGCTGTGTGAAAAACTTCTCGACGAAACCGGAGTAGCCATACTCCCGGGTTCCGCATTCGGTCGACCTGCCGAAGAATTAACCGCAAGATTAGCTTATGTAGATTTTGACGGATCGAACGCACTTGCCTCTGCCGAACAAATCTTTCCGCATCATCACCTAAGTACAGAGTTTCTCGAAACATATTGCGGTAATGTTATCGAAGGGATTGATAAATTATGTGAGTGGTTAAGGAAATAAAGTTTCGTACTTCCAACCGACAATTGTAAAACAACCGGTCGTGCAGGAGAGTTATTGAGAGGTAAGAAAAGTAACGGAATTCCCCGGGCACTCAACATCGACCCCATCATTCAGATTAATTTCTAAGGAATCTACTGGTTTGGGAAAACCTTTTTCATTTCGCAATGCAGAGGCTTCACTGTAAATGTAATGTTCGAAATTTTGTATTTCCTCATCGGGAATTTTTATCTGAGCAGTTATCGATTTATCGCTGAGATTGACAATGCAAAAAGACCATTTTCCTATTATTGAAATTTTAGCCGCCATAGCACGCACATCGATTGAACGTGAGTTTATTCTGTATATTGTTGAACCTTTCGGAAAGCAGTGTGTAAGCAATGACCATGTATAAAACCAAGGACGGAGTTTCATTCCTTCTTTTTTATTGTTCCACAGCCCCCATTGAAAGTCCGGGTGGCTGTTATCATCAAGCATCCAGGCGATAACCGCATGAATGCCGCGCCTTGCAGCTTGAATTGCGTAATCTGCCATGAACATTCCGTAGTAATAACTATTAATATTTGTGTTTGCCGATGTAGTTTGACCATCGCGCATACCCGCTTCACCCAGAATAACCTTTTTGTTTTTGGAATCGGGATCATTGATATAAACATAATCCGTCATATCTTTTACGTATTCATGAAAGGAACCGTTTTTTACCTCTTCAATTTTTGCGTATTTGTGAAAAGTGTAGGTTGAGATAATGTTCCAAAGAATATCTACGGTTGTGTTGTACCAATAATTGCTTTCGCTGGAACCCGGACCTGCGAAGTAAAGTCTGTAATAAATTCTCCTCTTGATAAATTCGTTATAGACATTCTTAACCGCTTCATACCATCTTTCAAAGCTTTGTGTTTCGAAGTTGGGCTCGTTTACCAACTCGAAGTACTTGATACACGTGTAATTTTTTGTGTTTAGTAAATAATCCATGTATTCACCAATTGCTTCCGCATACTTTGGATTATCTACTTTGTTTAGTTCGCCGATGTTCAACCATTCCGGCTCAATACCCCACTCGCAAAGCACAACATCTATTCCTTTATTCTGACAATAGTCGAGGTGTTTGTAAAGCGCCTGCATATTTTCGTTATCCCACGAGTAACCGCCCCTGCCATCGTAGCACCATTTTGTGAGCATCATTATTCGGGTTATCGGCATTTTCATCCATTCGATTCTGTCGGTTATTATTTTAAAGTCGTTATCGTTTATACCCATTGCGGTATAATTGCGGGAATCCCATTCGGCTCCGAATCCGCCGAAATTTTCAAATGATGTTGTCGATGAATCAATTTGAATCTCGAGAAGGAAAGTTGATTGTGCTTTTGTTTCGGCTATAAAAAGCAGACTTAAAAAAAGCAGATATCCACCAAAGGAAAAACGTTTGTTGTTGCAGAATTTCATAAACACTCTTTTTTTGACGGTTAAAAATAAAGAAATAATTTTAATAAGTGATGCTATTGAGAAATGAAACGAAAGCAAAAGAGGATGTACGGCACACCCTCTTTTCTATAAATATTTATAGGAGAATCAACTGAACGATAATAAAGACAGGAAGTAAAATGATAATTGAGAAAGTATACATGTAACGGAAGAAGTCCGGCATCTTGATGTTATTTTCTTCTGCCACGGCTTTAACCATAAAGTTGGGACCATTGCCTATGTAAGTCATCGCTCCGAAGTAGACAGCTCCCAAACATATCGCCCGCAAAAGCTCTTCCGGGATACCTGCAACCAGCACTCTGGCCTGCTCGCCCAAACCAAGCGCAAGTGAGTGGAACGTAACCGCCGTTGGTGTATTATCCAGGAAACTGCTTAACAAACCAGTGTAATAATAAAACTGTTCGGGAGATGTAACGCCGAGTGTGTGAGCATTTGTTTCGAGATAAAGAAGACATGGAACCATTGTGATGAAAATTCCCAAGAACAAATATGCAACCTCTTTAATCGGTTCCCACGTAAAATTGTTTGATTCTCTTGTGAGTTTCGGTGTGAGCAGAAGCGATAGAATCGCCATTGCAACCATTACGCCTTCGCGGATGAATTTGTAATAGTGGTTCAGCTTGATAAAATCAAGATATTGTTCGTTCAAGAATGCAACCGAAAGAACAACTCCGATTAACCAAAAGAAATTCGTCTTTCCATAGATCTTTATAGGTTTGATATAATCTTTATCTTTGATGAGTGCCAATGCAGGTTCTTTTTTATGATAATAAGAATCAACAAAGAAATAAATCAGCAGCAGCATTCCATTAACCAGCACCCATTCTATAAACAGCCCAAAAAACCAGGTGAAGGGAGCTCCTCTCAAATACATCATGAACAAAGGGGGATCGCCGAGAGGAGTTAACAAACCTCCGCAGTTGGCAACTATTGCTATAAAGAAAAGGATTGTGTGTATTTTAAATTGTCTTTCTTTATTAGTCTGAATTATAGGTCTGATTAGAAGCATTGCTGCACCGGTAGTACCCATGAACGAAGCAAGCACCGCACCGATTCCTAAAAAAACAGTGTTGGCTAAGGGAGTCGCTTCAATATCGCCGGTGAGAAAGATTCCGCCGGAAATAACGAATAACGATCCAAGCAAAATAATGAATGGAACGTAATCGAAGACAATTGTCTCAACTAACTTTTCGTTAAGACCAGCCGCCATCAAATATATGATCGCCGGAATACTGAGAGCGATTGCAATTATTAGTTTGTTTTTATTCTTTTCCCACCAATGATGTGCAACCAGGGGAAAAACGGCAATTGCTCCCAACATTAACACGAACGGCAATAAACTGATTAGAGGAATGGTTATTGAGTTGGTTTCTAACATAAGATAGACTTTCAAGTAATTAGACAAAAAAGTTCATCAAAAATAGGACTTTGATTAGGAGATATCAAAGGATTAATTCAAAACAAAACTCCACATGAAAAATTTTTACTTGATAACTTTATAGATTGGGTAAGGCAAGAATCCTCTTCCCCATTGCGGAACGAGGTATCTATCTAGGAAATTCCATTTTAATAATCCGTCGTTTGATTCGGGCTCGAATAAATATGAAACCAGATTACCCAGCTGTTGTCCGGTTTTAACAATAATTGTTCCCGCCGGGAATTCTTTTGTTTCATTGGAATAATCTCCCTTAATGTAATTGTTATAACGACCCTGATTAAGTCTTGATTCCGGTCTTAGCTCGGTTATTTTAAAGCGGGTCACCTCAAATATTTCAGATTGAACCAGAACATCAAATTCGATTCCATGAACAATTAAAAGATTAACAATGTCGGGATCATTAATGGTCAGCAAATATGCTTTGGGCAGTGGAACGCTTATGGTCGGATAAAAATCGGCGTAGTACGGTATTGTTACAGTTCTTTTGCGATCACTTTTAACAAATCTTTCATAACCGGTCTTATTTTCGAGTATGTCTGTTTCGTATGCTCGGATGGTTATTTTTTCGGGAGTTGGGGCTGCCGCGTATTCAATTGCAACAGAATCTTTTTCCGTCGGGTTTAATCCGCGAGCGATAGTTCTCTCATCGGCATCTTTGACCAATTGTTTGATTTCATCTTTGTGTAAAACCGTATAATCGAGAACAGACTTCAGTAAATTATAACATGATTGTACCCTAGTTTTGAAATCTGCATAAACATAATTTTCGTTTAAGATTGCCAGGCGGTTTCTTAATCCGACGTAATTAACGATATATCTCGGATCTACAGCATCGACCTCCCAACCCTTTTCCAAATTAAGCGGATCAACAAAATTGCCATAATAGCAGTTAGGTGTATTGTACTTTTCGTCGAGCAATTTAGCGACTTGGGGAATCATTTTATCACGCATATAATTTATTAATATTCTATCACCGTTTGGACTAGCCATCCAAGAAAATGTTATCGGTTCCTCATGATACGATCCATTGGTTGTGTGCAAGTCGATAATTATTGCCGGGTCCCATTTGTTCAATATATTTGTGATCATACCGCGTACCTCGGGTGTCTCTGCTTTCATTCCGTCTCTGTTTAAATCAAGGTTCTGACCATTGTAGCGAATTCCGACACCGTTAACAGGGCCGTTCTGATTTCTTCTGTTTTGAGTGCTTATTTTATCGTTCCCGTCTGGATTGAAAATAGGCGCAATTAACAAAACGATGTCATCTAAGTATTCGGCAGTATTGTTGAAAAGAATATCGCGGGCAAGCATTAATGAAGCTTCTTTTCCTTCAACTTCGCCTGCATGAATGTTTGCTTGAAAGTATACAGCAATTCTTTTGTCGTTCCTCAAATCCGCAGCCGATTGCGGTAGAGGATTCCCGATTATCATAAGTGGGATTTCTCTTCCTTCGACGGTTTGATTAATAGTTTCAGCTTTTATATAGGGGGAAATTTCTTTTAAACGATCTATGAATAAAACGACATCGTCATAATGCGAGGTTGATTCGAAACCGGTTTTTTCGGCGACTGTCAATAAATCATTTTTCGATTGTGCCGAAAGAGTAGTCGTGGAGATAATCGTTGCGAGTAAAATAGTGCCATAAAGTTTCATAACTTCCTCGGGTCTAAATTTGATTTCGCAAAATTACAAAAACTTTAGCATGTTTAAAATACTTTTATTGAGCCTATCTAATTGTGCTATTTCATTCTTTTCTGAAAGCGGTTAGCGCTCAAACCGAGAATAGCAATCCCTAACAATAGTAAAACCAACAACTCCTGCCACAATTCAGCAAAACCAATCCCCTTGAGAATTATACCTCTAATTATAGTAATGAAATATCTTAACGGTACGAGATAAGTCAAATATTGGATAAGCGGAGGCATGTTCTCTATCGGGAAAACGAAACCGGAAAGGTAAACCATTGGAAACATCACAACAAATATTGCAAGCATCATTGCCTGCTGCTGTGTGTTTGAAATGGTGGAAACGAAAAGTCCGAATCCCAATGTGGACAAGACATAAATGAAAGATGCAAAATACAGCAAGGTAACACTCCCCCTTACGGCAATGCCGAAGATAAGGTACATGGCATTAAGCACAATTAGCACAACAACAAATCCCAAAACGATAAACGGTATTAGCTTACCGAGTATAATTTGATAAGGTTTTAGAGGCGTTACTATTAGCTGTTCCATTGTTCCAATTTCTTTTTCTTTCACTATGGCAAGGGAGGTCAACAGCAATGTAATTATCGTTAGCAGCAGTCCGACTATTGCAGGTACCATGTAATTTCTTGTTGTAAGATCCGGATTATACCAGACGCGCACCTCAGAAGTAATGGAACCTGTTACAGCCAGCTTCTTTCCGGTTTTATTTCTATAATCTAAAAGAATTTGTTTCGCAAAATTGTATGTTATGGATTGAACATATCCCGATGAAACAGCGGCGGTGTTTCCGTCGGAGCCGTCGAATATAGCCTGAACATGTACGGTCTCTAATCTACCAAGATTTTTTTCGAAATCATTTGGTATTACAATACCCAGAATAACTTTCCCGTTGTCTATTAGATTTTTAAGCTCTTCGTAGCTGTTGATATAGTAATTGAAAGAGAAATAACCGGAACTTTTGAATTTGTTAATGTATTCACGGCTTGTTATGCTTCTATCATAGTCAATCAATGCGGTTGGGACAACGTCAACATCAAATTTTGCGGCGTAACCCAAGAAAAGCAATTGTATTACTGGTGCGACCAGAATTATGCCGAACATTTTCGGATCGCGCTTGAACTGAAGAAACTCTTTTTTGATAAAGTGTAATATTGTTTTCATAATAGCTTAACCAATGTTTAGGTTTGAGATTACTTCGTCGTCCCTTAAAAACGGGACTCCTCGTAATGACAAGTAGAGAGCAGTGTCATTACGAGCGAAGCGAAGTAATCTCTAGATTGTATTTGATAAATCATTCCAATTTTTGTTGAAGCTATTTATTAACGTTTCTTTCTTTTTTCTTGATCCCGCCTTTATTTGCTTTTCTCTTGCGATTGCGGAGTTAATGTCGGGTGTCTCTTCAAAGTATACAAGCTTTGTAACGTTGTATTTTGCTGTGAAACCCGGCAGCAATTTGTTTTTGTGTTCGTATACTCGGCGCGCCAAATTATTTGTAACACCGGTGTAAATCACGGTGTTGTTTTTATTCGTCATTAAGTATATGTAGTATGTTTTCATTTAACGTCCACCACGAATCGCTTTGCTTCTAGCGAGAAACCACTCTACGTTGTTTTTTCTTTACGTTTGCTAACTATCGCAGCAAGTCCCAAGAAGAAAAAGATGAATAGCGTTAAATAAATCAACTGATCCCAGAACGCCTGAACTCCAACGCCCCTTAAAATTATTGCACGCAATATTCTAATGAAAAACTTAGCCGGCGTAACATTTGTAAGTATCTGAATTATCCACGGCATACTTTCAATTGGAAAAACGAATCCCGATAAAATCACCGATGGAAGCAGAGATATAAATATTGCCATAGAGAACGCCACCTGTTGCGTATCGGCAACAACTGAAACGAAAACACCGATGCTTGTCGAAGCGAAGATAAATATCAGCGTACAGAAAAACAGCAGCAGAAGATTTCCCTGTACGACAACATCGAAAAGAAGGTATCCGACAATCAAAATGAATGCGGCATCAATCAATGCTATTATAACATATGGCAGAGATTTTCCAACCAGCAGCTCAATAATGTTTATTGATGAAACATTTATCTGTTCGATTGTTCCGCGCTCTTTTTCACGTACAAGCGATAAAGAAACGCTGACGATCGCGGTGACGATTAATATCATCGCAATTAAACCGGGCACGAAAAATTTTGTTGACTCAAGGCTTGGATTAAACCAGAATCTTGTTTCCAATTCTATTGGTAAGTAGGATGCGGCGCCTACTTGAGCAAGAATTTCCGGTTGAAATTTGCCGTTATAATTTTGGGCGGCACCATTAACATAATTTGAAATAATTATCGCCGTGTTTCCGTCAACACCGTCTACAAGGAATTGAACTTTTGCATTTTCTTTTCTAAATAGTTTTTCCGAGAAATCAACCGGTATAACCATTACAATCTGCGCGTCTTTATCGTTTAGAATTTCTCTAACCTCGCTGTCGTTGGTTATATATATGGTCAGGTCGAAGTATTGCGAAGCGAGCATCGAGTTTATGAAAGAGCGGCTTTCTTCGGACCTGTCTTGATCATACACAGCAAGTTTTATGTGATGCACATCGAAATTTACGGCATAACCGAAGAGACCTAGATAAAAAACCGGGAAGAAGATTAATACGAACAAAAATCTTTTATCTCTTAACAATTGTTTCAACTCTTTTAATGCAATAGCTTTTGTTCTCGGAATCATTTTTTCTTGCTCTCCAACAGGTGAATAAAAACGTCTTCCAGTGTCGGTGCAATTTTGTCTATCCGCTTAATATCGATGGAATGTTTATATGATAAAACGGTTTTAATCTGGTTTATGCTTTTGAAGTTTTTATTAACGTTTATGTGAATATTGTTTCCGAAGATCGAGGTTTCTTCCACAAAATCTTCTTTTTCAAGAATTTCTAAAGCATCAATTACCGGCTCGCATTCGATTTCTAAAATATCGTTGGATAGATAATTCGTTTTCAATTCTTTTGAACTTCCTTCGGCAATAATTTTTCCCGCATCTATTAATATAATGTTATTGCAGTACTCAGCCTCTTCAAGGTAATGTGTTGTAACCAACACGGTAGTTCCGTCTGCGGATAGATTGTTTATCAATTCCCAGAAGTTTCTTCTCGAGATAGGATCAACTCCGCTTGTCGGCTCGTCAAGAAAAACGATTTTGGGTTGATGGATAACGGCGGTTCCTAGCGCAAGCCTTTGTTTTATTCCCCCAGGAAGAGAGCCGGTTAATAGTTTTTCTTTTCCTGAGAGATTGGCAATTTTCAGCACCCAGCTCTTTCTTTTTTCCAGCAGGTGATTTTCAATTCCATAAACACCGGCGAAGAACTCGATGTTTTCCTCTACGGTCAGATCGTTATAAAGAGAAAACTTCTGCGACATATATCCGATGTTTTGTTTTACTTTGTCGGGTTTTTTCATGACGCTGAAACCGCCAACAAGGGCATCGCCGAATGTCGGTTCGAGAATTCCGCATAACATTCGTATTGTTGTTGATTTACCCGCACCGTTTGCACCGAGAAAACCGAAGATCTCTCCTTGCTTGACATTGAACGATACCTTGTCTACAGCTGTAAAGTTGCCGAATTTTTTCGTGAGGTTCTTAACTTCTATACTGTTCATATTTTATTGTCATTTGTTATAACCATCATAGAAACCGTCCCATGGTAGACGGGTTAGTGTTCCAAGGAACGTAGATTATTATGAACATTTATGATTTGTTAGTGTTAATAGATTTTCCTGCCAACCGATTTGTTCAGTTTAATTTTCGCAATTTCAAAGTCAATCGTTGCATTTAGTAATTTCGTTTGCGCATCGAGCAGGGATGTTTTTGCATCTATTAATTCGGTGCTTGTTGCCAATTGTTGATTATACTTTTCGTTTGTGATTCGATAATTTTCATCAGCCTGTTCAACCGCCCTTTTATTTACAGTTACCTTGTTGTTTTCACTTATGAGTTTTAAATAATTTTGATAAACCTCTATTTCAACGCTCTCTTTTAGTAAATCGTAAGCGGTTTGTGTCTGTATTAATTGCTGTTCTGCTTGCGTGGATTGCGAGGATGTATAACCCCAGTTCCAGATATCCCAGCTTAATGAAATCCCTACATCCCAGGTGTCGTCAAATTTATCGGTGGATGGGAGTATTCTCTGATTCGGCCTGCTGTAATAATAATTACCGAATAAAAATACCGATGGGAACCAGCCCGAATTTGCAGCGCGAACGCTGTTTTTGTTTGCTTCAACTCTGTAATTAAAGGATTTTAACTCTTCGCGGTTTTTTAAGGCTTCGTTGAGATAATCCTTATATTCTATCGGAGTTAGCTCCGCAACTATCTCTTTCGGTTTTATTTCGGTTTGTGAATCGAGGGGCAAGCCAACGGTTTTGTTGAATACAGCCTGTGCAACTTCGATATTATTTTCGGTTTCGATTTTCATTAATTCTACCATCGAGATTTGTACTTGGAGTTTTAAAAAATCATTTCGTGTAACCAATCCGTTGTCCATAAAATTTTTAGTGTCTTCCAAATGATACTGAAGTGACTGTAGATTTTCATTTATCAATTCGAGAGCTTTTTGTGTTCTATAGTAATTCCAGAATGTATTTTGAATGTTAAAAGCGGTTTCATTTATATCTTTGATATAATCGATCTCGGAAGCTTTGTTATAAAGCTCCGCAGAGCTTTTTAGAGACGAAAGTCTAAAACCGGTAAATAATGGCTGTTGCAATGAGAGCTTTAACGAATAGTTGTTTAAAATAGGATCTTGAATCTTTATCGGTGTTGGCGCAAAAGGAACCACGACTTCGAACGGAGGTATGTTGCTTAGTCTCGCATAACTTGCACCTAATGTAAGTCTCGGCAGCATTTGAGAACCTACTTCAGTTATCTTCGCTTCCGATACGCGAAGTTTTGTTTCTGACATTTTAATTTCTTTGCTGTTTTGCAGTCCCATCCTAAGACTTTCTTCCAGCGTAAGGACATTGTTTTGCGCAAAGAACGTTGTAACAAAAACCAGGTTTATTAAAATCAACTTTTTCATTTCTCTGCCATTTTTATTTTTAACTTGCCTCTTTTATTAAATGCATAAACACGTTTTCAAGAGAAGGAGTAATTAATCTATAGTCGATAATTTGTATTGAGTTTGCTCTTAATTCTTTTTCGATTTTTGGGAAATCGGTTTTATAATCGTCCAGCACTACATTTATCCGGTCGCCGAATATCTGTACTTCGCATTTGCATTTGCTTTTCATCGCCTGATATGCTTCTCTTACCGGTTTGCAAACAATCTCGACAATCTGTTTATTAATTTTTTCTTTAATCTTTTGAGGAGCATCTAACGCTATTATTTCACCTTTATTCATCATAGCAACACGGTTGCACCTTTCCGCTTCGTCCAGATAGGGAGTCGACATAAATATTGTGATTCCTTCTTTTATAAGACTTGACAAAATCTTCCAAAAATCTCGTCGTGATACAGGATCAACACCGGTTGTTGGTTCGTCTAGAAATAAAATTTGCGGTTTGTGGATTAAAGCACACGCCAGAGCAAGTTTTTGTTTCATACCACCCGAAAGCTTATCGGCGAGTCGTTCTCGGAACTGCGTTAAACGGGTGAACAGAAGAAGCTCGTCACGTCTGTGGCTGTAATCTTTTACATCATGTATATCAGCGAAGAATTTAATGTTTTCATCAATTGTTAGATCACCGTATAAACTAAATTTTTGAGATAAGTAGCCTATTTTTTTTTGTATGTTTTTTTTATCTTTTTTGAGGTTGCTGTTCAAGATAACGACATCACCGTCGGTTGGATTTATCAAACCGCACAAGATCCTTATTATTGATGTTTTACCTGCACCGTCCGGACCGACAATACCGAACATTTCACCATGTTTAACTTGAAAAGAAATACCTTTTACAGCGATTAAATCGCCATAATTCTTTTTAAGTCCTGATATTTTGATTGCTGATCGCATAATTAGTTTAGGTGTATAACGGCATCTGCCGGCATACCGGCTTTTAATTCAAAATCAAGATTTGGAATTTCTATCTTGACCGCAAAAACCAACTTTGTTCTTTCGTCTTTGGTTTGAATATTCTTCGGCGTAAATTCCGCCTCTGAAGAGATGTAAATTACTTTTCCTTCGTATGTTTTTTCTTTATATGTATCTGTTGATATTTCAGCACGGTTACCCAGCTTTACTTTTCCCAAATCTTTTTCTGATGCGTAAATAACGAGCTCCACTTTTGATAAATCTGAAATTTTAACAAGCGATGATAAGGGAGTTACTAGTTCACCAACCTCAACAAACTTTTTTATAATCTGACCGGAAAGAGGAGCTGTCACATAACAGTCGCGAATGTTCTTTTCTATTAATTGAACGGCTGCTTCAGACTGTTCATACCTGGCCCTCGCTTGATCTATTTCTTCGGGACGAGTGATGTTTTTAATTTTGTTTAGGTTTTCTTTTGCCGCGTTGTACTGCGATCGCGCAATTTCAAAGCGTGTTGTTATTTCGTCTAACTGTTTCTTTGTTACAGCCTGCTTATCGTACAGGTTTTTAAACCGCTCTTTATCGACAAGGGCAAGATTGTAATTAGCCTCTGCCTGCCTCATCATTTCTTCCGCCTGCACAACATCTTCTTTGCGCGCACCATGTATCAACAAATCAAGCTGAGCTTTCGCCATATCGCGACCAGCGCGGGCCTGCTTAAGTTGAATATCCAGCAATTCGTGATCAATTATTAATAGTGTATCCCTATCCGATACGGAGGAGCCTTCGTCAAGAATGATTTTTTCGATAATCCCGGAAACACGTGAGCTTACGACAATATTTGTTGCTTCTATTGTTCCGGATTCTTCAATGGTTGAATCATGGTTATTTCCGCAACCGAAAGTTATTGCTGAAATAATCGGGATAAACCATAAAAGTAATTTTTTCATTTCAATTACCTTGTTTGTATTTGTTAAAAATTTCTTTTCCTTTATCTGTTAGAACAGCACACATCATCATATCGAGCGCGATATTTTTTACTTCGGTAAGTGAGAAACTGCTGTTCATCAGAAATTCGGGATTTATTACGGCACGAATTCCCGCAACATAAATTGCCATTATTATGGAGGTCGGATATGGTAAGATCAAATCTTCTTCCTTGCCTTGATTGACAACGGTTGTAAGATTTTCTTGAATCAGCTTGGTTCTAAAATCATCTATTCTTTGCCAAACTTCGGGTAAACGTCTCCTAAAATCTTCAAGCGTTTTTTCGTTTACCTTTTCCATTATCTTGCCGATGAACTCAAAGATTTTATAAATTTTAAGAACGGCGTTGTCATCACTTTCAATGATTTTTGTAACATTGTTTGCGATGTACTTTTGAAGCAGAGTCACCGCCGCATTAACAAGCTTTTCTTTCGATGGGAAATATTTATAGATGGTCTTTTTGCTCATTCGAAGCTCGGAAGCGATTTCATCCATCGTAGTCCTGTGAAAACCCTCTCTCATGAATTTCTCACGGGCCCTTGTTAATATTAATTCTTCTTCTTTTGTCATGGACCAATCCTGGAAACTAATTTTGTTTTTGTGGTTTCCAATATAACGCATGGAAACGTAAAGGTCAAAAATTAGTTTCCGAAGTGTTTATAAGTTTTGAAAAGTTGGATTTTTGGGGGACTACAGCTTTTTTCCAACAAATCTAATTATTGCTGCTTCGCCTTTGTGCAGTTCGCCTTCCTTGAGATCGACAATTTCTTTACTGAATTTTACTATGTCCAGTTCATGGAAATCGGTATAAATGTCCTCAAGCGAGTAAAGAAGATCTTCATTGCGGGGTCCGCCCGATGAATTTTTTATTTGCTCCTTTTCGAAAGCTTCGAGTATCAACACACCCCCCGGGTTTAAAGCACTCATAGCAGAGGCGTGGATTTTCTCTCTCAGCTCTTCGGGTATGTGGAGGTAAATTAAAACAACCGCATCGTAATTATCAGCTGCAAATGTATAAATATTTAGATCACTTACTATATAATTAATTGATATGCCGTTTTGTTCGGCAAGTTTCAGCGCCTTTTCTTTTCCCACCACGCTTGCATCAACAGCGTCAATCTGCCAGCCGAGAGTAGCGGCAAAAACCGAATTACGACCTTCCCCTTCTCCGAGGAAAAGAATCTTTCCCGGTTTGAGATTTTTCAATTCTTCAATGTAAAATTTATTCGGTTCCGTACCGTAAACGTATTCTTCGACAGAGTATCTTTCGTCTCATTTTGTATTCATGTTGTTTGCCAAATGATTTTGAGAAAGTTATTTATTATGAATATGAGATTCATTTTATAGTAAAATGATTCATGTAAAAGTGTTAAAATTATTTTGCGGGAGAGATTTTTGTTTTATTTGATTGAAAATAGAGATATTTTATTCACATTGTGAACAATGAAAATCTGGGTGTTTGGTTAGTATGATACACTTTGCGTTATTTGGATATTTTTTTGTCGTGTTGGTCGGTATTGTCTGTCTGGCAATCTCGTTGTTTTTATATCTTAGGATTAAAAGCAGGTTTTTATTTAATTTCCTAGTTTATTTTTCCGCATTCACATTATTTGTCCTTTCCTACCTAGTTGTTTTGACTTATATACGCGCCAACCTGAAGCCAGCCGATTTTTATGGTTTACTTCTGGTTTTGGCGGCGGTGATATTTTCATATTCGTTTCTCCTTTTTTCAATTCTTCATTTCGGACATTTTATGGTATATGAAAAATCTTCAACCAAAAGAAACACATTAGAGATATTGATAGGAGTTGTAGCGTTTATTGGATTATCTTCTTCTTTTGAAATAAACTGGAATGAAGAGCAGATTCATCAACTGGGAAATTTTGGGGCGTATTTTTCATGTTTTCTACCATTCGTTGTAATTGGATATTCATTGGTATTAAAACTGACGCACCTTAAAAATCTTGACGACGAAAAAAGACGTATTGTAAAAAGAACATCAATCATGAGTATCATATTTATTCCTGGATTTATTCTAGATTATTATTTGGTTCTTTCTGGCAACTTCTTCCTGTTTGTTCCCGGCTTTTATTTTTGCTCTTCGATTATATACCTAAAATACTTTATCAAAAAACACAATGTGGATTTATCCTCAATAAGATCTATCGGTGATCCTCGGACATATGATGATTATTTGATTCGGATCGGGATTTCGACAAGAGAGAAGGAAATAGTTGTTTTGATAATGATGGGATTTAGCAACAGAAAGATAGCTAACAAACTCTTCATTTCGTTAAGCACAGTTAAAACCCACGTAAGGAATATTTTTCGGAAATTGAATGTTGAAAGCAGGTTCGAAATCATAACTAGATTGAAGAACGCTGAAGAGAATTAAATTCTAAATTCTACAACACTCTTTTTCATACCAAAGCATGATGTTGTTTTGAAAAAATCATACCAAAGAACGATTGATAAAACCGAAGCAGCAGTTTATTTTTGATCCGTTATTAGATTTTCGAAGCTATTCAGATTCGAATTGAATTGAGGTAAACTATGAATGAACAAAAATTTCATGAGCGCCACCCATATTTATTTGTGACGATCTTGGAGATGGCAATAATTGTAGTGGCAGTAATTGCTGGGACAATAACCAGGAAACTCGGTCTCTCCACCTATACATTATATGGGATAATGATGTTTATCATGACAACGGTAACAGCATTAACCTTATGGAGAATGAAGTGGTGGAAAATAATAGGTTTCAGAAGATTCAACTTAAAATACATCTACCTTTTGACAATACTGGCAATTCCATTGATTCTCAAAATGTTCGGAAGCTATAAACCGATTGAAT
>CAZKNM010000009.1:2138-41648 GCA_964554135.1 uncultured Melioribacteraceae bacterium | reverse complement strand
CTTTGGCAATTTGCACTTCCAATTCTTCGAGATTTCGTGCACGTCCAACTTCTTCTCCTTTCTCATTTTTAAAAACAAAATCACCAAAGCTGAAATTTTCAGACATAAATTTAGACAGATCATGTAAAAGGGTTGGTGAATCTTTTAATAAGAAAGAAGCCCCGATAGAATAAGCAGCTTCACGATTTTCAAATACGTGTGATTGAAGAAGAATCGGAATATCTGGTTGTCTTGCCTTAACATTTTCAGCAAATGTAATCCCTGCATTCGGATCATGTTTCCCCTTATGTAAAAAATCTACATCTGATATTATTCCGAGAACATATTCTTCATATTTTTCATAATAATCCCAGGCTTCTTCGTATGTAGAGCATAAAATGATTTTAGGACGAGCGCGCATTCTCAAAAATTTATGTGATAGATTAATTCCTTCGGATATAAGGCTTTGCGATTGTTTTAAAACTTCCGCGTAAACCAAAGGCAGATACGAAGAATAAAATCTAATGCTGTCTTCAATTAATATAATAACCTGAACTCCGACATTTTGAGTATCATGTTCAACGTTGAGTCTGTCTTCTAAAAATTTTATAATACCGATTATTATACGATAATCCCCCTGCCAAATGAAGATTTTATCTAAAACGGAAACATCACTGCGTGAAATCAATTCATTCATTTCCCGGTTATCATAGCCCAATAGTACAATTGGAATATTTACATATTCTTTCACCTTTTTTGCGAATGTTAGAGTAAGCATATCCTTTATATGCGGTGTAACCAAGATGAGTTTGAATCTCTTTTCCTTCTTGGCAATTTCAATAGCTTCTTC
Source organism: uncultured Melioribacteraceae bacterium (assembly GCA_964554135.1). Taxonomy (GTDB): domain Bacteria; phylum Bacteroidota; class Ignavibacteria; order Ignavibacteriales; family Melioribacteraceae; genus CAZKNM01. Next base: position 40,819 of record CAZKNM010000009.1, on the reverse strand, counting down.
ACCGCTGGAACATTGAACTAATTCGGGTGAATGGGAAAGATTCAATCCTTGGTATTCTTGACGAATTAATTCGTATAGTCTGCCGTCTTCCTCAAATATATAAGAATCATATAAACTGGATACAAGCAGGATATCGGTAATGCGGTACGGCATTAAATTATGGAAATCCTGAAACTTGGAGTACTTGCTTTTCTTAATCAATTCCATATCAAATTTTTGAAGCTGTTTCATACTTTAATAAAAATCTACTTAATATTATGTAAGCACACTCGTATGAAGGTAATCAAATACAAATAATTTTTCATCAAAAAAAATGGGACGTAGAAATACGCCCCATTAAAATAACAAATGAAAAATAGAATATTGATCTAATCTATACTATTCCTTGATCCATCATCGCATTAGCTACTTTGAGGAAACCGCCGATGTTTGCACCATTTACGTAGTTGCCAGGTGTTCCATAGGTTTGAGCTGTATCGTAGCAAGTTTTATGGATGCTCTTCATAATTTGATGAAGTTTGCTATCAACTTCTTCCCTTGTCCAGCCGTAACGCATACTATTCTGAGCCATTTCAAGACCTGAAGTAGCAACACCGCCGGCATTGGCTGCTTTTCCGGGACCGTATAATATTTTCTTATCAACGAACAATTCGACACCTTCGGGAACCGTCGGCATGTTGGCACCTTCGGATACTACATAAATTCCGTTCCTTAATAAATTGGCTGCGTCCTTAGCATTTATTTCATTTTGTGTAGCTGATGGGAATGCACATTGTGCCTTATGATTCCATAAAGGATTATAATCCATTTTAGGATCAAATGGAGTAAATACTGCTCCTTTGTACTTATCGGCATACCCTTTAATTCTTCCACGTTTAACATTCTTTAATTCCATAACGAAGTTTAATTTCTCAGGTGTGATACCTGCTTCATCATAAATGTATCCGCTTGAGTCGGATAACGTAACAGCTTTACCGCCGAAGTGATTAATCTTTTCAATTGTATATTGAGCAACATTACCGCTGCCGGAAACCAGACATACTTTTCCTTCTAGAGTTTCTCCTTTTGTTGAAAGCATCTCAGCAGCAAAATAAACTGCACCGTAACCCGTTGCTTCCGGACGAATTAATGAACCTCCCCAGTTCAATCCTTTCCCTGTAAATACACCTGTAAATTCATTTCTTAATTTTTTGTATTGGCCGAACATGAATCCGATTTCTCTGCCGCCAACTCCTATATCGCCTGCAGGAACATCTGTATTTGGACCAATATGACGATAGAGTTCATTCATAAAGCTCTGGCAAAAACGCATAACTTCAGCATCACTCTTTCCTTTCGGATTAAAATCGGAGCCGCCTTTACCACCGCCCATTGGCAACGTTGTTAGACTGTTTTTAAATACTTGTTCAAAGGCTAAGAATTTGAGAATACCGAGATTAACTGATGGGTGAAAGCGCAATCCTCCTTTATATGGACCAATTGCACTATTCATTTCAATTCTAAAACCACGATTTACATGAACTTCACCTTGATCGTCAACCCACGGCACTCTAAACATGATTACTCGTTCCGGCTCAATTATTCTTTCTAGAATTTTTGCAGAACGGTATTCAGGATGCTTGTCAAGAACCAAAGCTAAAGATTCGACTACTTCTTGAACCGCTTGGTGAAATTCCGGTTCAGCCGGATTTTTAGCCTTTACTTCGTTCATCAGGTTTTTTGCAAAGTCTGACATTGCTTCTCCGCATTTTAATGTTTAATAGTAACTATTTATTTTGTCTCTATATTTTAAATAAGAGATATTCAATACCACAAAAAAGAATTGATGAATTCATATCGGATTTTTAAAAGAAGAATTTTGATTTTATCTAAAATAGCTGCTGTGAATATTTCATTTAACAAAATCTTTTCCTCTAGCACCTACAACAAATCAAAATTAATAATTATCATTATTTGAGACACCAAATTAAACCCTTACTAAAACTTCCGCAAGTGAAAAAGAGAACACTATAAAAATAGGCATGCGGAATAAAATGGTACCTATCGATAATATTTTATAATAACCAATGAAAACGAATAAAATCTTTTAACCGATTAAAGATCAAAACCGTAGAGTCCATAATAAATAATCTAGAATAAGAATCATCGCGGAACTTAAAACGAAGGATCGAATTGTCGATAATCCCACTCCTTCGGCTCCACCTTCCGTTTTAAATCCAATATGGCATCCTAATAGCGCGGTAACTCCGCCGAAAATCATTCCTTTAAGTAATCCAAACATAAAATCACTGAAATCAAAAAATCTTCTCACGGAATCGAAATAAACATTAAAAGAAACACCTAGAAAAGAGTTCGAAATAAAAAAGGCACCTCCAATTGCAATAATATTAGCGAAAATAACAAGAATTGGCATCATAATTAATGCCGCAAAAAATCTCGGCACCGCCAGGTAACTAATAGGACTAATCCCCATCGTTTCCAATGCATCAATTTGTTCCGTTATTTTCATTGATCCCAATTCAGCGGCAATTGAAGCACCGATTCTCCCCGCTATAACAATAGCCGTTAATACCGGTCCAAGTTCAGTAATTATTGCACGGCTTGTTGCAGTACCTAAAAATGATAATGGGGCTATACCTTTCAACTGATAAGCGGCCTGCCATGCCGCAACAGCACCCGTAAAAATTGCAATGATAATTACCAACGGAAGGGAATTTACTCCGATATGTTCCATTTGAAAAAAAAGGAGTCTTTTATTTTTTACTACCTTAGGAAAACACCATAATATTCTAAATAATAATATTACAACCTCTCCAAGCTCGGAAAAGAAATTTAAGGTCTTATTACCTATTTTTTGAAAAAAGTCGGCTAACATAAAACTATCTTTCAACTTTAGAAATTTACCACAATTGGAAATCTAATAAAAACACAACACAGTTATAACCTAAAAACCTACTTCGGATTTTTAAATTTTGTTAAGATTTGGACTTGTTTTAGAATTGTAAATTAAATCATAATTGATAATATTTACGACTACAATTATTTTGATATTCGAGAACAGCTTTTAACCATAATGACGATGGATATTAGTTACATATTAATCATAATTATTTTGAATGCATTTAATAATGAGCCCGGTAATTTATAGCCGGGCTTTTTTGTTTTAAACAGACCATTTACAAAAAAAAATTGTTCTGCTTTTCCTCAATTAAAAGATGGTGAAAACATGAGTAAAATTATTATCGAATCAAAAACGCATGACAATAAGGTTGAACTGCCCGACCAGTTGGTATTTGGACGCACTTTCACAGACCATATTTTTGAAATGGATTACGATGAATCAAAAGGCGGATGGTATAATCCAACAATTAAAAAGAGAAGCACTTTAGACCTAATGCCGGGAACGATGGCTCTACATTATGGTCAAGCGATTTTTGAGGGAATGAAAGCTTACAAACATTCCTCCGGAAAAATTGCACTATTCAGACCGGGAAAAAATTTCGAGAGACTTAACAATTCGAACCGAAGATTATGTATGCCTGAAATTGATCTCAATCTCATGATGCAGGCATTGATTGAACTTATTAAAATCGATAAAGAGTGGATTCCGACAAAACCAGGTTATTCTCTTTATATCAGACCATTCGTTTTTGCCAGTGAATCCGCTTTAGGTGTAAGACCTGCAGATTTATATAAGTTCATTATTCTTCTAAATCCTGTTGGCCCTTACTATCCTTCCGGCTTCAAACCGGTGCCCATTTTAACAACAGACAAATACGTTAGAGCTGTAAGAAAAGGCGTTGGAGATACTAAATGTGCCGGTAATTATGCAGCTAGTATGCTTGCGCAGAGAGAGGCTCAAAAAGAAGGTTACAGTCAAGTGTTATGGCTTGATGCAATCGAGCTAAAGTACTTAGAGGAAGTTGGTGTAATGAATATCTTTGTTCGATTTAAAGACGAAGTTGCAACACCGATGTTAACAGGTTCCATACTCCCGGGAATTACACGGATGTCGGTAATTCAAATCCTCAAAGACTGGGGATATAATATGAATGAAAGAATGATAAGTATCGATGAAATAGTTGAAGCATATGATAAAGGAAATTTGGTTGAGATGTTCGGTACCGGTACAGCAGCCGTTATCTCATCAATCAGTAAATTAAAATACAAAGACAAAATTTTGCATTTCGGTGAAGATAAAGCAGGAGAGTTGGGAACAAAACTATATGATGAATTGACAGGTATTCAAAACGGTAAGAAAGAAGATAAATACGGCTGGATAAAATTTGTGGAGTAATTGTAAATTATTAATAAATCATTAACCTGACTCACGAAAATGGTCGCATTTTTTATTGTTGCGGTCATTTTCATTTAACTATATCTTCCCTCCTTAGGTATGTCTATAACCGGTCACGGATTTTGAGATTAATTTGCATCAAGTTTGAGAAGTGTTTTAAGCCTTAATAAATGCTTATTTAGACCTCTTTAATTTACCGTTGTATGACAATTAATCAGACTCATTTTAACCCTTATACCATCCCCTGAAAACAGTTGTCGGTTGTAAGAAGATGAATGAAAGAAATTTATTTGTTCAATGCAAGTGATTTCAAAAAGATTTTTTACTTTTCAACTTACCTTGAATAAACTTATCATGAAAAAAAATGCTTTTATTAAAGTCATATTTATAACAGAATTCAAAATAATGTAGGCTATCAAAAACATCTACATAATTAACTTTACCATAAAAAAACAATGGTTTCTTACCCTTAACAAAAGAAATGGAATCTTCTTTAGATATAGGGAAGTAAGCAGTAATAAATTTATCCGACTGAGGTGCTAAATCTATTTCCCATTCATCGAACTTAAGAGAAAGAATTTCATTTGCATAAACACCATTTCCCTTTGTCTTTACTTCACAAGCTTGTCGCAAACTTGCTTGCGTTTTACCTTTATTCTGTAATGTACACACTATTTCTGCCGAATTTCCAACTACAATTTTATTTAATTTAGGATTCGTCACATATACATAAGCTCGAAATTCCATTTTCGTAAATTTCTCTCTCGTTTTAAAATCCCTTATCGATTGATTATAGGTACTATCGGCAATTTCTACTTGTTTCGTAAGTTTGTCAACCGAATCTTTGGTAGTATCAGCCAATTCACACTGTTTCCAGGCTAATATCCCGGTTGCAACTGCTAAAATAATGTTAAATATTAATTGAAGGATAGCTAGACTATTTTTCTTTTCAGGCATAAATACTTCTTAAGTTAGCCTGGTTCAAATTACAATAAGTAGCCGATTAAATCAATAAGCCCTTACACCATCCCCTGAAAATGGTTGCCGGATATGGGAGGAGTATATACAGTATACCTAAAATTCCTCTTGACAAGTGTACATCCGTTCACTATATTTGTAGTGAACAAAAGGACACTATAATGAAAACTGAATTAACAGACCGGCAAAAAGAAATCTTAACTTTTATCCAAGACCACATCGAAATTAACGGTTATCCTCCTACTTATCGAGAAATAGGTATAAAATTTAATATTGCCTCCACCTTTGGAGTGAAAAGACACCTTGATGCACTCATCAAAAAAGGATATTTGAACAGTGAAAGCAATTCAAGCAGAACTCTTTCATTAACTAAGATAAATGATGCAAAAACCAATCACCGGCATCGAGATTCATTAATCGAAATACCCATCGTAGGTCGAGTTGCTGCCGGTTACCCGGTTCTTGCTCAAGAAAATATTGAAGGAACATTTCAAGTTGATCCAACTCTTATTAATAAGAGAGAAAACTGCTTTGCTCTCAAAGTGAGGGGAGATAGTATGATTAACGCCGGTATTCTTGAAGGTGATCTTGTAGTTATATCCCAGCAGACAGACGTCAGCAACGGAGATATAGTTGTTGCCTTAATTGGTGATGAAGCTACACTGAAAAGATTTAATAAAGATGGTAATACCGTTTATTTAATTCCTGAAAACAGTAATTATTCGGCAATAGAAGTTAGTAACCGGGAAGATTTCTCGATCGTCGGGAAAATAATTAGTGTGTTTAGATTCTATAATTAGAGGAATAATTAAAATGAAATCCAAAATATTTAGTATGGCAATCTCAAACCGTCAAAGGATTAGATTCATTTACGGGCTCAAAGAAATTATTTTGGAACCATATTACATCTCGGTAAATAAAAAGGGTAAGAAAGCGCTCTTTGGGCGAATTGATCAGACAAGTGAAATAAAAATGTTTCAGTACGATAACATTTTCAATATACGTGTTCTAAATTCGGGAAAATTTTCACCGATAATACCAATAATGCAGGCTTGCAGTTAATGAGAATTATTAACATGAAACGACCAACTCATAAAGATCGAGTTGATGCTTTAATCAACCACTTTTGGAAAAAAGGTTATCTGACTATCAGCAGAAAATTCGGGACATTTTTACCTTCACCGAATCCTATCGGTAACTATGAGATCGATGCAATCGCAAAATACAAAAAGAAAGTTGTAATGGGTATAACCTTAACAGAGAATGACCTGGATGATCCTAAAATATTTTCCAAATTAAATTTTTTAGCCACGCGGCATACAAAATATTCAAATAGAAAAGTCACTCTTTTTATTGGTGTACCGAATAAATATTTGATGAAAGCTAAAATGATCATTACAAATCTAGGTGAGGAAGCTCAGGCTAATATAAAACTTGTCGGATTAAACAGCTCAAAAGAATAAATTGCTCCAGCAGTTCATCATCAGACTAACTCGCTCATCGATCAACAACCGCTCCAAATAGTACTAACCTTGACATTTAGAATCTGCTCAGCTATTTTGATAAGCCAAATTAAAATTTTCGAGATTATAATTGCATCATAAATTAAAGCCACAAGAATTACAAGCGATAGAACAGGTAAAAAAACAGGGCAATATTCCAAAACATATTGCCATAATTATGGATGGTAATGGACGTTGGGCTAAAAAAAGAAGTCTGCCGAGAGTAGCCGGTCACCGAAGAGGAATAACCTCGGTTCGTCAAGTTGTTGAAACATGTGCTAGACTCGAAGTTAAATACCTCACTCTTTATACTTTTTCAACAGAAAATTGGATGCGCCCTCAAGATGAGGTTTCCACTTTAATGAGACTTATTGTCCAGGCATTGCAAGATGAAACCGATGAACTCAATAAAAACAATATTAGGCTTACGACCATCGGGAATATTGAAGAACTCCCAACTATTGTGCAAAAAGAATTATTAGATGCCACAGAAAAAACAAAAAATAATACACATATGGTCTTAAATTTAGCTTTAAGTTATAGCGGTAGATGGGAACTAATTGAAGCTATAAAGAATATAATTAAATCACATATCGAAGGTAGAATTAAATTTAACGATATAAATGAAGAACTTGTTTCTTCTCATTTAAATACTAAAGAAATGCCTGATCCTGATCTGCTAATAAGAAGTGGTGGTGAAATGAGGATCAGTAATTTCTTATTATGGCAAATTGCTTATTCTGAAATATTTGTATCCGATGTATTATGGCCGGACTTTAGATGCAAACACCTTCTTGAAGCAATCAAGAATTTTCAAAAGAGAGAAAGAAGATTCGGCTTAGTTAGTGAACAGGTTTCCAATAAAAAAAACGAAATACGGAATGCTAAAAAAAATCCTAAAAACTTGGTTAAAGTATAGCCTAAGCTTTATTATTTGTTTTTCTACAACGGTATTTTCCCAATCCAACAGAGCTCATTATCAGATTTTGGGGATTGCAGTGGAAGGAAATAAATCTACGGATCCCAATACAATCATTTCTAATACGGGATTGAAATCCGGAAGCGAAATTGAAGTCCCTGGTGATGAGACAATAAATGCCATCAAAAGACTATGGGCGTTGGGAATTTTTGAAGATGTACAAATTCTCGTCGATAAAAAAATTGGTGATGGTATATATCTGCTTATTAAAGTCAAAGAATATCCAAGAATTGAAAAATGTGTTGTTCAAGGTAATGATGAAATCAGTACAAACGATATAAACAGCAAAATGAATTTTGTGAGCGGACAGACTCTTAAACCGCAGGATATCTATCGTGTAAAACAAAAAATCAAAGACCTTTACGATGAAGAAGGATTTCTTAATGTACAAATTAATTCTACCACCTATTCATATTCCCGTTCGGATACGACAGAAGACAAAATCATTACAACATGGATAGACACTTCCAATCCTGAATTTGAATTCGAACTTGATTACGATTATGCTCCTGAACGTTCTATTAATATTATTAACAAAATTCAAAATAGACTCCTCCTAGTTTATGATATTGCTGAGGGGGAAGAAGTTTCCGTCAGAGAGATAACTTTTTCAGGCAACGAAGCATTTACAGATGACGATTTGAAAAGTGAGTTCGATGAAACAAACGAATCCAGATGGTGGAAATTTTGGTCGAGTTCAAATTTTCACAGAAAAGAATTTGATGAAGATTTAAAACTACTCAACGACTTTTACAAAAAGAACGGATACCGGGATTTTCAGATTCTTAGTGATTCCATGGCATTCTCCAGTGATAATTCCGAACTTGATATTTATGTAAAATTATTCGAAGGACCTCAATATAAAATTCGCAACGTCAATTGGAATGGCAATAGTCTTTACTCTCCCGAGGAACTCGGTGATAGATTAGGATTTGAAAAAGGTGATATCTACGATCTTGAGAAATTCAACATGAATCTTCACTTCAATGAAAAACAAACCGACGTCTCATCATTGTATCAAGACAACGGATATTTGGCATTCAACGTTGATACGAAAGAACAAAAAGTCGGGGCAGATTCAATCGATGTGGATATTTTTGTTACTGAGAATAGTCGTTTTAGAATCGGTGACGTTATCATTCAGGGAAACGACCGAACAATGGATAAAGTGATACGGAGAGAGCTTTATACTGTACCGGGAGATTATTTCAGCCGGAGTATGATTTTTAGAAGCATACAACAACTTGCAAATCTACAATTTTTCAATGTAGAAAAATTATATCAAGGTGGAATCGACTATAAACCGGAAGACGACAGTACAGTAAGTTTAGTTTATACAGTCGAAGAAAAATCCAGTGCCTATTTTAACGCTTCGGTTGGCTACAGCGGTGCTTTCGGATTTAGCGGTGCAGTTGGTATAACTCTACCGAATTTTTCTATCACTCATCCATTTGAGATGGGAGCCGGTCAAGTTCTGAATTTCAATTGGCAGTTCGGAGTAGGTAATTATTTTAGAACATTCTCCGTTGGTTTTACCGAACCGTGGCTGATGGATACACCTACAATGATAGGATCCGATGTTTTCGATACCAGACAAAGATATATATATGATCTGCGTCAATCCGGCGGTACAATAAAAATGGGAAGACGTCTTACATGGCCGGACAATTATTTCTATATCCAAGGTCTTTTTAAATTTCAGTACAACGATGTAATTGATGGAAGAGGATTTTACAGGGAAGGACTAACAAGACAATATACAATAGGGACAACATTAAGCAGAACCGACATTGATAATCCTATTTTCCCTTCCCGCGGTTCGAGATTTTCTTTAAATGCCGAATTATCCGGCGGTCCATTTCTCCCCGGGGAAGTTGATTATTACAAATTAGAATTTAATGCTGAATGGTTTAAGAGATTATTCAATTCTAATCGGATTGCTTTTTATTTTAGTTCTCAAGTCGGATACATCCATGAATTGGTAAAAGGGACTCCTATCCAACCTTTTGAATTCTATTTTATGGGAGGTAACGGGATGATAATAGCCACTACTCCTCTCAGGGGGTATGATGATAGGAGCGTTGGTCCGAGAAATTCGGATGGGACTATTATCGGCGGAAAGGTAATGACCAAATATACCGTTGAATTGAGGGCTGCCTTAGCTTTAGAACCAATGCCTATTTATGTACTTGCATTTGCAGAGGCAGGAAACGTATTTTACGACTTAAAAGAAACCGATTTTTTTAATTTGAGAAGAACGGTTGGTATCGGTGCACGAATATTCATTAATCCCATCGGTCTAATTGGATTCGATTATGGATACGGATACGATAGAAGATTAGTTGACGGACAAGCGCCGCAATGGGTATTTCTTTTTCAATTCGGAAGAGGATTTTAAAACATAAATACGAGGTAGTTATGAAAAAACTTATTTTTTTTATTTTGCTTATATCATGCGGCTTTTCTTCGTTTGCTCAAACCACACAAAAGATAGGATATGTTGACACACAAATAATTCTTGCTCAACTTCCCGAAGCAATAAAAGCACAAAGCGATCTTGACGCTTTGGTTTCTCAATGGACTAAATCCAGAGATAGTATGACAACTGCTCTTCAAACTGCTTACAGTGATTACCAAAAGCAGCAAGCAACAATGGCACCCGACAAACAGAGAGAAGCTCAGCAAACATTAGTGCAGCAACAGCAAAAGATACAAGATTTCGAACAACAAAAATTTGGTCAACAAAACGGTGAAATCTATAAAAAGCAGGAAGAGTTATTAAATCCTGTACGCCAAAAAGTTTATGCGGCTATAGACAAGGTCGCTCAGGAAGAAGGATTACATTTTATTTTCGATAAAGCCGGTGATGTTATTTTATTGTTTGCCGATCCATCTTTCGACATGACTTATAAAGTTTTAGATAAACTTAAAAGAAATAAATAAAATTTAATATCGGATTAGTACTATGAAAAAGCTCGTATTATTAATTTCGTTGACATTTTTATTTTCGTTTCAATCATTATACGGCCAATTGAAAATTGGATACGTTGATTCTGATACAATCATGGAAAAATTACCCGATGCTCAGGATGCCCAAAAGAAACTAGATGCATTAATCGTTGAATGGCAGGATGAATTGAACAAGACGGAAAAAGAATGGAAAACAAAATACGACGATTATGAAAAACGAAAGCTTATAATGAGCGATTTAAAAAGAATAGAAGTTGAAAAAGAACTTGTTCAGCTCGAAGATCAAATCGCAAATTATAGAAAGAAGAAATTCGGAGTAAATGGAGAACTTTTTCAGAAACAAGAAGAATTAATGAAACCCGTACAAAATAAAGTATTTAATGCTATCCAAGAAGTAGCAAAAGATTTGGATTTGGATTTCGTGTTTGATTGGAGCGGCGACATTATCTTCTTATACGCTAAAGAAGAGCATGATATAACTAATCTTGTTTTAGAAAAACTGAAATGATATATGAAGATTAGTATAAAAGAAGCCGCCGATTTAGTCGGCGGCAAAATATTTGGAAATGCCAATGTCGAAATAACAAATGTTGCAAAAATTGAAGAATCGCAAAAAGGAGATTTAACCTTTCTTTATTTACCTGCATACGATAAATTTTTAACTGCAACAAAAGCTTCTGCCATTTTAGTTAAACCCGATACCACGAAGGATAGAAATGATCTAACGTATATTGAGGTCAAAGATCCCCATGCTGCTATGCAGAAAATCATTGTAAAATATTTTAATACCGAAATTGAATTCAAAGGTATTGATCCGACAGCTTCTGTTAATTCTGATGTAAAGTTGGGAAAAAATGTTACGCTTGGTAAGAATGCGGTAATCTCCGCAGGTTGCATTGTGGGTGATAATACGATTATCCTTCACAACACAACTATCATGGAAAATGTTGTGATCGGATCAAACACGCTTATTTATTCTAATGTCGCTATTAGAGAAAATTGTGAAATTGGCAATAACGTGATAATTCATTCGGGCACAGTGATTGGTTCCGATGGTTTTGGTTATGCACCCGATGAAAAAGGTATATTCCACAAAATTCCTCAAATTGGGAATGTAGTTGTTGAAGATGATGTTGAAATCGGTTCCAATGTATCGGTTGATCGCGCGGCTATGGGTTCAACTATTATTAAAAAAGGTGTTAAGATAGATAACCTTGTTCAAATTGCGCATAATGTGGTCTTAGGTGAAAACACTGTTGTAATTGCTCAAACTGGAATATCCGGAAGTACTAAAATCGGAAACAACTGTATACTAGCCGGTCAGGTTGGAATAGTAGGACACATTGAAATAGGAGATGGTATTTTAATCAGTGCCCAATCCGGAGTTTCAAAATCTTTAACGAAACCAGGTAAATACCGCGGATCACCGGCTATGGAAATGGGAACTTCTCTTAGATTAGAATCCCATATAAGAAACCTTCCGGATTATGCCAACACAATCAGACAATTAGAAGAGAAAATAAAAACGCTTCAAGAAGAGATTCAAAAAATAAAAGGAAAGGACAACTTTTAATGCTCGAACTCCAAAGAACCATTGGCAAAAAAGTTTCTCTCTCCGGCATAGGACTGCACACAGGAACTTCTTGTACCTTAACATTTAAGCCCGCCCCGGATAATTACGGAATCAAATTTAAAAGAACAGACCTTGGCGGAGCTCCGGAAATACCTGCGATTGTAGATTATGTTGTAGATATTTCGAGAGGAACAACACTCGGAATCGGTGAAACAAAAGTCCATACTGTTGAACATGTCTTGGCAGCAATAGCGGGACTGCAAATCGATAACATTATTATTGAAATAGATGGAATAGAACCTCCAGTTATAGATGGCAGTTCTACACCGTTTGTAGAAAAACTTTTAGAAGCAGGTTTTGTCGCTCAGGAATCTCCAAAAGACTATTTAATTATCGACAAAACCGTGATGTATGAGAATGAAAAAGAGGAAGTTACAATAGCTGCTCTTCCTCTGGATGGTTATAGAGTTACCGCTATGGTAGATTATCACAATCCTGCTCTTGGAAGCCAGCACTCAGGATTGTTCGATCTTGAAAAAGAATTTGTAACAGAATTTGCACCGGCACGAACATTCTGTTTCCTAAGTGAAGTTGAGGCTTTAGCCGATGCTGGATTAATTAAAGGCGGGAACCTCGATAATGCAATGGTTATAGTTGATCATCAGGCAAGTGAAAAAAGTTTATTAGACCTATCAAAAAAATTAAAGCTTGGTAAAATCACACTTGGGGAAAACGGATTTTTAAATAATAAACCTCTAAGATTCAAAAATGAGCCTGTACGACATAAAGTGCTGGACATGATCGGAGACCTTGCCTTGATTGGAGTTCCTATTAAAGCTCAGATATTAGCAGCAAGACCCGGTCATAAAGCAAATGTGGAATTCGTCAGAGAGATAAGGAAATTATATCAGCAAAAGAAAATTGTAAAAAAATATCAGTTTGTTAAAAAGGAAGGTGTTGTCTTCGATATCAATGCAATCCATCGTATTCTCCCCCATCGATATCCTTTCTTACTTGTTGATAAAGTTGTTCATCTCGAATTTGATAAAAAAGTTGTTACAGTCAAATCTGTCACACTAAACGAACAATTCTTCCAAGGTCATTTCCCAGGTCAACCAATTATGCCGGGAGTTTTAATCATCGAGGCGATGGCTCAATCAGGATGTATTCTTTTACTAAACTCTATTCCTGATCCGGCAAAAAAACTTGTTTATTTTATGAGCATAAACAATGTGAAGTTTAGAAGACCTGTTGTTCCGGGAGATCAACTAATTATTGAAGCAGAGCTGGTTTCAAAAAAAAGCAAGTATATAAGCTTGAAAGCAAAAGCATATGTAGATAATAATATTACTACAGAAGCCGAATTTGTTGCAGCAATTTTGGACAAAGAAACTAAGCCTGAGAATTAATCGGACTTAAATAATGATCAACATACATCCTACGGCAATTGTCAGCAATAAAGCAAAATTGGGAAGTAATATACAGGTGGCTGCTTATGCAATTATTCATGACGATGTCGAAATCGGTGATAATTGTACAATCGGTCCTCATGCAGTTATCTATGACGGAGCCAGAATCGGAAACAATGTAAAGATTCATCAATCTGCAGCAATAGCAAATATTCCGCAGGATTTGAAATTTGCCGGTGAAAAATCAATATTCGAAGTTGGAGATAACACAACCATCCGTGAATTTGTTACACTTAACAGAGGTACTGTCGCCACAGGAGTGAGCAGAGTTGGTAAGAATTGTTTAATAATGGCCTACACGCATGTCGGCCACGATTGTAAGGTCGGGAATCATTGTATTATTGCAAATAGCGTTCAAATAGGCGGACATGTTGTATTGGAAGATTGGGCTTTCATCGGAGGTTCAACACCAATTCATCAGTTCTGCAGAGTTGGGCAGCATGTTATGATTGGAGGAGGCTTTAAAATCTCTGTTGATGTTCCTCCATACATTTTAGGTGCAAGTGAACCTCTAAGATATTCGGGTTTAAACACTATCGGTTTGAGACGAAGAGGATTTTCTAACGAAGAAATTAATTCTATTAAATCCGCTTACCACGTAATTTATAATTCAGGCCTCAACTTCTCCCAAGCTAAAGCAAGGTTGATAGAAGAGATGAGCGATAATCCCCTTGTTATGAATATCGTTGAGTTTATGAACAACAGCAAGCGTAGTTTGATTAGAAAATGATCTGGCACCTAATCGAATCTGGTTATAACACAGGTCGTTATAACATGGATTACGACATATGTCTTACAAAAAATACCTTACCCGATCATGCGTTCTTTCGTCTCTACCAATGGAAACCGTATTGCATTTCGCTGGGGAAGAATCAGAGTGTAAACGATATTAATATTGAAAAAGCAAAAAAGGATGATATTGATATTGTCATTCGACCCACAGGCGGCAGAGCTATTCTACATGCTGAAGAAATTACCTATTCGATTGTAATACCGTATAGTAAGAATCTTTCTGCACAAAAGATTTATAATAAGGTCTCCCTTGCACTCATTAAAGGACTCGTTAATTATCACCCATTGCTAAAAGAAACGGAGTTAGAAAAAGTACAACCTGATTTCCCTTCATTGCTTAAGCAGCCTTCAGGTGTAATGTGCTTTGCCAGTACGGCAAAAAATGAAGTGAAATACATGGGTAAAAAACTTATCGGCAGCGCTCAACGTAAAATGGAAAGAATTATACTTCAGCATGGTTCAATTCTATGCGGAAAATATCATCAAAATATAACATCATATCTTAACTATAATGATGAAAATATCAACGATTTGAGATATGAACTTCGGAATAAAACTATAGAGATCGAGACAATAATAAATGAAAAAGTTGATTACGACAGGTTATCTCAATGCCTGATAGAAGGTTTTAAGGATGAGTGGCAAATTGAATTCTCAAAAAATCCGATAACTATGAGTCTTGTTAAATGACATTAACCAAATTCCAATAAGGACTTTATTAATAGTTGATTAGCGCTGAAAGTATTGGTAACATTAAATGGAATATTTTTTGATTTATTATTTTAAAAACAAGTTACAAGGATTTATCTGCTAATATATTATGATAAGAATTTACAAAATCCTCTTTAACGTTTGTATCTCGTTCTTTATCCTGAATGCACAACCAAATCTTGAAATTGAAAAATATCTTGATGAAGTTATCGTACAGGATATCTGCAGTGACGGTCAAAACCTATGGATTGCAAGCAACGGTAAAGGAATTTATCGATATACCATTAAAAGTAATAAGTGGGAAAATTATTCGACAACCAATGAAAAACTTCAACATGATTACTTTTATTCTATAGCTGCGAACGAACAATATGTCTGGGCAGGTTCTATTGATGGTTTATTTATATTAGATAAAAATAGAAATAATTGGTCGAAAAGGAAGTTTGGTTTAGGAGGCCAGTTGAGTAACTGGATCCGTTCTCTAGCTTATGATAAATATACCAATGTCCTCTGGATAGGAAGATTTAAATATCTGACAAAGTTTGATTTATCAAAGCGAAGATTTAGTGATTATGATCTCACAGTTGGAGGAGATGAAAAAACAAACACAATAAAAATTATTAAAGTAGATGGAGACAGCTTGGTTTGGTTTGGAACCGAAGCAGGGCTTCATAAGCATTATAAATCAAAAGAATTGGATGAAGAAGGTGCTCTATTTTTTTATAACAACCGCTTTAACTATTTTAATGGGGATGGTGATAAAGTTTCAATCTCAGCCCTTTTATTTGAAAGAAATAATATCTGGATTGGATCAGATGAATTTATCACTTTTGATCGACCAAACTATAATGTTGGAGGACTGTATAAATTCAATAGAAAAAATAGATGGGATAGATTCGATGTTTCTGCCGGCTTACCAGGTAACGGTATATCGACATTAGAATTAACAGGAAATTATATTTGGGTAGGAACATATCAATTCGGAAAATCAAATAAAGAACCTTACGGCAGAGGAATAGCCATATTGAATCGTACAACTGGACAAATTAACGTTATACATGACGAGAGAATCCCCGATAATATTAATTGCAGTTATTTCGACGGTGAAAATATTTGGTTCGGTTCCGATAATGGTCTTCTAAAAATATACCTTGGTAATAAATTTGCATCATGGAATAACGGAGAATCGAGATGATAAATATTACAAAAGACAGACTTGAACAGATAAGGAAAAATTTTTTAAACAAAAAAATCGCTGTCATAGGTGATATGATGATCGACGGATATTTCTGGGGTGATGTCAATCGAATTTCTCCCGAAGCACCGGTTCCCGTAATAGAAGTTGATGAAGAATTCTTCCGCTTCGGAGGTGCTGCAAACGTAGCCCTCAATATCAAAACGTTGGGCGGTATTCCTATACCTGTCGGAATTATCGGAAGCGATAATGACGGAAAAATTTTTAGATCGTTGCTGAGCGACATTAAAATGATGCCTGATGGAATTATCATAGACAACTCAAGACCGACAACAACAAAAACCCGGGTTATTGCAAATAACCAGCACGTAGTGAGAATAGATAAAGAGAATAAAACATTTATTTCTCCACTAGTAGAAAAAAAACTTTATAATTTTCTAAGTAAAATGATTCCGGACATAGACGGAATAATATTACAAGATTATAATAAAGGAGTTCTCACAAAAAATTTAATACAAAAAATAATTTCAATGGCCAACAAGAAAAATAAGATCATTACTGTCGATCCCAAGTTTAATAATTTCTTTACATACAAAGGAGTAACAATATTCAAACCTAATATAAAGGAAACGGAAGATGTATTAGGCAAACGAATACAATCGGAAAAAGATTTATCAAATGCAGGTAAATTATTGCTGAGTAAATTGAAAGCGAAGTATATCCTAATTACTTTAGGGCAAGATGGAGTTGCATTATTCGAACGAAACAAACCGGTAAAAAGAATCCCGACAAAAGCACGGAAAGTAAGAGACGTTTCCGGTGCAGGTGATACGGTAATAGCAACTTTGACTTTAGCACTAACTGCAGGTGCAGATATTTTTGAAGCAGCTTACCTAGCAAATTATGCAGGCGGTCTTGCATGCGAAGAAGTTGGAATCGTACCGGTTGAATTAAATAACCTTTTTATAGAATTAGAATCAAGCATTTAGTCATGGGACAAATAATTACAATAGACGAATTCAAGAAGATTCGTCTCAATCTTAAAAATGAAAATAAAATTGTTGTATTTACAAACGGTTGTTTCGATTTATTGCATGCCGGGCATGTCGATTATCTTAACAAAGCAAAGACTTTTGGTGATATACTTGTCATCGGTATAAATTCCGATCGGTCTGTAAAAAAAATCAAAGGAATAAATAGACCAATAATAAATGAAAAAGAGCGTGCATATATAATTTCTAATTTAGCTAATGTTGATTATGTAATTCTTTTCGATGAAGGAACACCCGAAAATTTAATTAAAACTCTCTCCCCAGATGTATTAGTTAAAGGAGCAGACTGGTCTAAAGATGAAATAATTGGTGCCGAATATGTCGAGTCGAACGGCGGCAGGATAGAAAGAGTGGACTTTGTCTGCAACCAATCAACATCAAAAATTATTCAGACAATTTTGGACAGACATAAATAAAAATTGATACATACCAAAGACAATAAAAAAACACCATTATACCGTAATATTGTGAACGTATTTTTAATATTCTCCAGCGGTATAATAATTTTAATTTTGCTATTTATCGGTTTTTCTCAAACACATACATTTCGCGAATACCTGAGAGAAAAAATAATTTCGGATATCAATTCCTCCATCAACGGTAAATTGTACATCGAAGGACTGGACGGAACAATTTTGACTTCAATATTCCTAAGGAATACATCTCTTACAGTCGGAAACGACACAATTTTCTTCTCCGATAAAATTGAAGTTAAGGCCAGTCCGCTCCAATTGTTATTAAGAAAAATTTATTTCCGTAAAATAGAAATCGAAAACGCTCGTGTTGCCTTAAGAGAAGATAAAAAAGGTATTTGGAATTTATCGATGTTGATGAAACAAGCAGCAGATGAAGTACAGCCCGAATCGATATCGGAGTCGGAAGACACGGGATTTAATTTCTCAATCCAGGTAAACGAGCTCGCTCTAAAAAATATTGACTTCATTTTGCAGAAGAGCGAACACTTTAATTCACAGGACAATTATGAAACAATAAACACCGATGATCTGCGTGTGAAGAATATTAATCTTGACGCATCCTTACTTGCCGATATTCGTGACAATAACTATACCCTAATAATTAAGAACTGCTCATTCGAACCTAACCTTAAGAAGTTCAAACTCCGGGAACTATCAGGTAAATTTGAATTAGCCAAGGATTATGCTGCAGTAAATAATTTGTATGCTCTCTCAGATAGCTCGGAAATTCGTTTGAGTGCACGTCTCGATCAAATTAATTTATTCGGTGGTTTAAATCTCACCGACTTCAAAGATTATCCAGTAACATTAGACCTCGATACAACACCTTTCAACTTTGATGACCTTACATCATTTCTTAATGCAACAAATATTTTAAAAGGGAGACCCGAAGTTCATTTAACTGCTACCGGCAAATTCGGTGATTTTCAAATTGAGAAACTCAACGTTGCTTATAGTGGTTCGGAATTCAATATTATCGGGCGTATGAGAGAACTCCACACACCGGAAAAATTATTCATTGACGCACTTATTGAAAACTCATCTGCAAATTTCAGCGATGTTATTCGGTTACTCCCCGGTTTAGGTTTGCCCGAGTTTGATCAGCTACAACTCACCAACCTCAATGCACAATACTCCGGACAACCGACTAAATTTACGGCAAGCGTTGAAGGAAATTTAACTAATGGATTGATAAAAAGCACCTGCTCAATGGATCTGCAATCAGAACCGATTCAGTACAACATCTCTTTTGAAACTACTCAAGCAGACCTATCCCCCATTCTCGGAATAAATACCAACATAAATTCATATGGTCTCATAAAAGGACAAGGGACAAATCCGAATGACTTAGATGCCGATTTTATATTTAAAACGACAAATTCATCATTGAACGGATACGACTTAGACTCCCTTACAACTCATATAAAAGCTAAATCCAAGAAAATAAACCTAAACTCTGCTGCTTTAATTAATGGTTCTTATTCTGCATTGAAAGGTAACATTAATTTCACAGACGAAATAATTCCCATATATAATTTATCGGGCATAATAAACAATCTTAATTTAGGTTCTTTTTTAAACAATCCACAACTTATTTCTTCATTGAATTTTGAATTCAATATAGATGGTAAATATTTCAACCTGGATTCTATGATCGGCAGCTGCAGTATTGACCTAAAGAACTCTACATTCAGCAATAAACATATAGATGATACCAAATTAAAATTAGCAATAGAATCTGCCGACAATTTACGAACAATAAGTTTTAATTCGGATATCGCCAATGTTATTATTGAAGGGAACTATTCGATAATAGACGTTCTTAACCTGCTTTCCTATGAATCCAGTGTTATCTCGGATGTGATTAAACAAAAAATGGTGGAGCTAAATCCGTTATACGTTTTTGAAGATTCGACTCATACAATGAATAATGTTTCCGTTCTACCGGATTTTATAAATAATAACCTCGAATTTGATTACAAATTTTCGTTTAAGGATTTGAAATTAATTTCAATTCTATTTGACATAGACAAATTCGAAATTCTTGGAAACAGTAAAGGAAAGGTCATTAATGATTCAACTAACTTTTCAATTTCCAGCAATATCAGTCTCAATTATATTCTGACCTCAGACAAAGGTAACACACTTTACATCTCGGACTTAAACACAGATTTAAATCTAACAAGAGATAATAGAGTGCTGGGTTTCGACAATTTATTTGGCACATTATCAATTTCGGGGGAAAAAATATATTCCGTCACAGAAATTAATAACCTATATGCCGATCTAATTTTTAATGAAAACAAGTTATACCTTAATGCATATGCCGAAATGAGTAATTCACTTAAAACGGAATTGGAAGGTAACCTATCTATGTCTTCTATGGAACAGAAGATTATCTTAAACAAACTTTGGTTTGAATATAAAGGCGTTGAGTGGGAAAATAAATCTCCGATTTATATTTTATTCACGCCCGAATATTTGAAAGTAGATAAGTTTTTATTAGCTCATGATAAGTCCGAACTGGACATCGAAGGCGATATCATTAAAAATGGAGATCAGAACCTCACACTGAATGTAAAAAACCTGGATGGTAATTTACTAACCAATTATTTTATGAATTTGGAATCTCCTTATTTTAGTGCGAATATTAATCTTACATCAAAAATTAATGGTACTTTTCAGAATCCGAATATTCATGTCGACTTAGAAGTAAATCAGATTAAATACGGTTCGGTAGATCTGGGTCATTTAATATGCGAATCTAATTACCAAGATAAAAAAATAAGTACCAACTTAGTTTTTCTCGATTCGACTTTTAACACTAATTCTCCTAATCTAACCATAAATAGTATCTTCCCGATCGATCTTAGTTTTGAGAACGTTCAAAACAGACTTATTAATGATAAACAAATATCAGCAAAAATTACCGCTGAAAAATTCGACTTACGCTCGCTCGGAGATATATTACCGGGTATTTCCAATCAAAGCGGATATCTTTCTACGGATATTGAAATTAACGGTACGTATAGCAATCTTGATAGATCAGGCCATTTGATCATCTCAGATGGGTCGTTTAGAACAATAGTGAATAATTTATATTATAACTACGAGATGTCTTTAAGATTTGACCTCAGCGATTTGATTGTTGACAAAGTTATAATTTCAAATTCGCATGGTTCAAAATATCCAGGCACTCTTTATGGACGCGGTATTATCAATTTTGATGGATTCGATATTAATAATATTGATTTATCGGTAAATGGAAATATTGCGTTACTCGGGAAAAATTCTTCCATTGTCAGCCCGTCGTTTTTCGGAGATTTACTTGTAGCAACGGATGGTAACTTGATATTCTCTTATAAAAACAGAAAACCTTTTTTTAAAGGCGTGCTTCTTCTAAAAGAAACGAATTTAACTTACGTCTCCGAAGAGGCTCTTGGCGGGTATTCTAATAATGATTTTATTTATAACATTTTAATTGACTCCACAAAAATTGAAAGAAAGGAACTTGAATTTCAAAAAGCCCTTTCGGCACACAGCAGAAATAATGCTGTCGAATCCGATTTTGCAAAAAATTTTAACTCTGAGATCGACATAAAAATTATAAACGATGCTAAACTTGAATTTATCCTCTCTAAAGCTGCAAATCAAAAACTGATTGTCGAAGCAAGAGGGGATCTAAAATTCGAAAGTGGAGAAGGAATATCAAATGTACAGGGAGAAATTAATCTCCTTCCTGGCTCCAAACTCGAATTCATTAAAACTTTTGAAGCCGATGGTAAAATCAGATTTGAAACAGACATCACTGATCCATTCCTCGATATCATTGCTACCTATTTGGGGGGATATGATTTAGCCGAGGTTTCAGGTAAAACGCAGGACGTTGCAGTAAAAATTAAACTACAAGGACCGCTCAGCGAACTAGGAAGAAATTTAGCCAATAATCCTGATAACATAGGTGTCTATATCGGAACACGTAATATCGAAAACAATATTTCCGATAAAAGATACGACGTATCAGATGCTTTTTCTTTCATTTTCGTAGGTAAATTTAAAGAGGATCTTACAACAACAGATCGTAACCAGGTTGCCAGTCAGACAGCAGCCTTAAACAATACAGCAGCTTCATTCTTAGGTTCTGTCCTAACAAGTTTTGTCAACTCAGCAGTAGGTGATGTCATAAACAACATCCAACTCAGTCAATCAGGTGAATATACAAAGTTCAGTGTATCGGGGAAACTTGAAAATATCAGATACAAATTCGGCGGTACAACCGAAGTATTTCAGGATATAAACAAAGCCAATATCAAACTCGAATATTTATTTAATCCAAATTTTCTAATAAGACTTGAACGAAAAGATCCAATTTTACGTTCATTTGGTATTGACGAAAAGATTAGCGAACTTGGTTTGAAATATCGTTTTGAATTTTAATGAAAAGAAAAGTAAAAACCTTTTTTAAGGAAAATCCGCATACAAGTATTAAACCGAAAGAACTTGCCCAAAAGCTCAAGATTTCTGAATCGGAAATATACTCAGAGTTAAAACAAATACTATATGAACTAAGAAAAGAAGGATTTATAGAGAAGAAAGGAAAAAGATACAACCTTTCTCCAATTGGAATCGAAAAGTTGATCGGTACATTACATATCGTCAATGGTGGTAATTACGGCTTTGTTTCATTTAACAACCCTCACATCAAGGATATTTTTGTTCCGGAAAAATATTTAGGCACAGCTTTACATGACGACACTGTTGAAGTTTCACTGCTCGCTAAAACAAGAGGTAAAAATCTCGAAGGACAAATTGTTGAGATTATTAAACGAGCTCATGAGGAAGTGGTCGGTACATTAAAGAAAACTAAATCATTTTATTTCGTCATTCCGGATGAAAAAAATATCCATCGTGATATTTACATTTCTGAAAAAAACTTAAATGGCGCAAAAGACGGCGACAAGGTATCGGTTAACAAAATTGAATGGAGATCACCTCAGCTTAATCCCGAGGGCAAAATAAAAGAAATATTTGGTAAAGCCGGTTCTTACGATGCAGAGACTGCTGCAATAGCACAAGAATTTAATCTGTCTTATAAATTTCCAAACGAAGTCCTGGACGCTGTTGGGCTAGTCCCGGATAAAATCCCGCAAACTGAAATTGCCCAAAGAACAGATTTAAGAAATAAAAATACCTTTACGATCGATCCGGTAGACGCAAAAGATTTTGACGATGCAGTTTCGATAGAAACTCTAGAGAATGGCAATTTCTTGATCGGTGTACACATTGCCGATGTCAGCTATTACGTTCAAGAGGATTCTCCTATTTATGAAGAAGCTAAGAGAAGAGGCACGAGCGTTTATATAGTTGGTAAAGTTATTCCAATGCTGCCAGAAAGATTATCGAATAAAATATGTTCATTAATTCCCGAAGAAGATCGTTTAACATATTCGGTACTCATAGAGCTCTCCCCACAAGGTAAAATCATTTCATACAATATCAAAAAGACCATTATAAACAGTAAGCGCAGATTTACTTACGATGAAGTCCAAAATATTATTAAAAATAAAATCGGTGATTACACAGAAGATATTCTACTTTTAAATAAAGTCGCTAATGTATTACGAAAAAAGCGCATGAGAAAAGGGAGTATTGATTTTTACACTCCCGAAGTAGAATTCGTATTAGACGGAAGCGGTTTCCCAATAGATATCAAAATTAAAGAAGTTAAAGAAAGCCATAATCTTATTGAGGAATTAATGCTTCTTGCAAATAAAATTATTGCTTCGCATATAAATTCTTCAAAGAAAACTGTACCATTTATTTATCGTATACACGATCTGCCTGATAGAGAAAAAATAAATGAGTTTTCTCGATTCGTAAAATCGCTGGGTTATTCATTCGATGCTAAAGCTACCAAAAATTCGAAGCAGTTTCAAAAAATCTTAGAAGAAGTTAAAGGTACTGATGAAGAATCTGTAGTAAATGAAGTTGCAATCCGTTCAATGGCAAAAGCAGTTTATTCTACAAACAATATCGGTCATTATGGTCTTGGATTTAATTACTATACACATTTCACTTCACCGATTAGAAGGTTTCCCGATCTCGCCGTTCATAAACTGATATATCAGTATATTGAAAATAGTGCAAAAAATTTTCCCTCATTACAACAGCTGGATGAAATATGTACACATTCCTCGTATATGGAACGAAACGCACTCGAAGCAGAGCGGCTATCGATTAAATTGAAACAAATGGAATTCATGCAAAGTAAAATCGGTTATGAATTTCATGGCATTATCTCAGGCATCACACATTTCGGAATTTTCATTGAAATAAGCCAAAATCTTGCTGAAGGATTGATTCGACTCAGAGATATGCAAAGCGACTATTATATTTTTAACGAAAAGCAGTATTCTATTATCGGCAAGCACACCGGGAAAAGATATCGACTTGGTGACAGAGTTATTGTAAAACTTGCAAGAGTAGATAAAGAAAAAAGGGAGATTGATTTTGTACTTTCGGATAATTAATATTATTGTATAATTGAATGTAAAAAACGGGTGTTTAAGATGAATGGATTATTAAAAACTCTTAGTATTTGGATACTACTACTATCATCAACATTTGCTCAGTTCGGACAAAACAAAGTTCAGTATAAGCAATTCGATTGGTACTATGTCCAAACGAAACATTTCGATATATATTTTACTTCCGACGGTACACAGATTGCCGAATATTCCGTTCAGATTGCTGAAGAAGTCTTAGCAGAACTTCAGGATTTATTCAATTATAAAATTAATAACAGGTTGTCAATAATAGCTTACAATTCACACAATGATTTCCAGGAAACAAACACAACAGATGCTCAATATGGACAAGGAACCGGAGGATTCACAGAACCTTTTAAAAACCGTGTTGTTGTTCCATTCGAAGGATCATACAAAAAATATAGACACCTTCTGCGTCACGAATTAGTTCACCAGGTAATGAATGATATGCTTTATGGAGGTACGATTCAAAATATAATTGCGAAAAATATAACTCTCCAATTACCAGCGTGGTATTTAGAAGGGATGGCTGAATATTTATCTGGAGGTTGGGAAACATATACCGACATGTTCATTAGAGATCAGATAATAAGTGAAACGTTACCCGATATAAATCAACTTTCAGGCTATCTTGCTTACAGAGCCGGTCAATCGATTATGCATTTCGTTGCTACAACTTATGGTCGTGAAAAAATAGGCGAGATATTAAATAACACAAAAGGCATGGGCAGCCTCGATGCAGCTATCAAAACATCTCTTGGTTTAAATATCGAGGAATTGAATGAAAGGTGGAAAAAAGCTTTAAAGAAAGAATATTGGCCTGAGGTTGCCACACGTCAAGCTCCAGAGGATTTTTCTAAAAAACTAACAGATAACAAAAAAATCGGAGGCTTTTACAACACAAGTCCTGCCATTTCTCCCCAGGGAGATAAAATTGCTTTCATATCTGATCGGGATATATTTTTAGATGTTTATGTAATGAATGCAGTGGATGGTGAAGTAATTAAAAAAGTTCTGGAAAGCGGTAAGGCCAACGACTTTGAAGAATTGAATGTTCTTTTCCCTTCCCTTTCATGGTCGCCCGATAATAAAAGTATAGCAATGTCTGCAAAGAGTGGTGGGTGGGATGTGATTTATGTTGTCGATGTAGAAACAGAGGAAAGTTATAGTCTTCCAATCCGCTTTGATGGAATAGAATCTGTGGCATGGTCTCCTGACGGTGAAAAAATTGCTTTTATCGGAGCTAATACAACTCAATCCGATGTATATATTTATGATTTGAAAACCAAGGATTTGATCAATGCTACATCTGATATTTTTTCGGAGACCGATCCTTCTTGGTCTCCCGATAGTAAGAAAGTATTTTTCTCCTCCGATAGAGGAAAATTCCTAACTCCAAAAATAATAACCGATGATTTCAATATATCTGATAATGAGTACAACCAAATCGATGTTTACTATGCCGACTTAGACACAAAAGAAGTAGTAAGAGTAACTAATTGGGAATTGAGCGATGAATATTCTGTAGTTGTTTCTTCCGACGGGAGAAATATTCTTTTTGTCTCCGATAAAAACGGTATAAGAAATATTTATAAAAAAAGAATTGTATTGTCTGAGGCCGATTCGGTAAATTTAATTGAAGACATACCAGCCTATCCAATAACTAATTCAATTGGCGAAATAAATCAACTCTCGCTATCTGCAGATGGAAAAAAATTAGTTTTTACTGCACTGTACAACTCGGGATATAATGTTTATCTAATGAACAATCCTTTTGAAACAGAAGACTATAAAAATGTAGAACCAACAAATTATATGGCAGAAGTAATTAAATCGGTTTATGAAAAACCTGTCGAGATGATAAAAAAGATTCCTGAAGAACCAGCCCCATTCGTTGAAATTCCTATTAAGGTTTCTGTTGATACAACTGAAATATCATTCGCCAAAGAGGGATTCATTAAACCAGAGATCGATTCTGCAATTATTTTTACAGGTCAATACATAGCTTCGACAGATACTACAGAAAAATCAGCTGAGGTAGATTACAGCAGATATATCTTTGGTGTTGAAGAATTTAAAGTAGATACTACTTCAACAAGAATAAATCGAGAACAGTTGTTTAAAGAAAGCTTAGATGAAAACGGAAACTTTCTCGTCAACAAATATAAAGTGAGTTTTTCACCTGATTTGATTTATGCTAATGCCGGGTATAGCGATTTATATGGTCTTTTAGGAACTACGGTTCTTTTATTCAGCGACATAATTGGTAATCATCGGCTTATTGGGATAACAAGTTTACAGATAGATCTAAAAAACAGCGATTACGGTTTGGCTTATTATAATCTTGGGAATCGATTGAATTACGGTTTCGAAGGATTTCATACTGCCAGGTTCGTTTACATTTTAAATTCAAACGCAGTCAGACTTTATAGATTCCGAAGTTATGGAGGTATTGCTTCACTCAGTTATCCCATTAACCGTTTTTATAGAATCGACGGCAGTCTGAGCGTTCAAAACGTATCATCTGAAAATTTGGATGACATTTCAGTTCCAACCTCTAATGCCACTTATATCATCCCTGCTTTGAGTTTTGTTCACGACAACACTATTTGGGGGTATACTTCACCTATTGAGGGAACGAGATTTAACTTTACTTTATTTGGAAATCCGGGATTTACAAACGGTCGTCAAAGCTTTTATTCATTTATATGGGATTATCGTGATTATTCGAGATTCTGGTTTGATAATTCTTTCGTTTTCAGAATATCCGGTGGCTATTCAGGCGGCGCTAATCCTCAAAAATTTTTTATAGGAGGTACGGAAGGTTGGATTAACAGAACCTTTGCAACAGGTGAAGTACCGCTTCAGAGTGCTTCTGATTTTGCATTCTTAACACCCGCTCTGCCTTTACGTGGATATGATTACGCCGAGAAAATTGGAAGCAAATATTCTCTTATCAACCTTGAATTGAGGATGCCTGTAATCAGATACCTGGTAACAGGTCCTCTACCGATATTTCTGCAAAACATCCTTGGTGTAGTATTTGTTGATATTGGATCGGCTTGGAACGACACAAGTAAATTGAAACTCTTTACTAAAAATGATTCAAACGAAACCGTGACCAATGACCTTTTAATTGGAACCGGTTTAGGATGGAGAGTGTATTTCATAATGCTCTGGAGATTTGATGTAGCATGGACTTTTAACGGTAATTCTTTCTCCCAACCCAGATATTACGTTTCGTTCGGATTAGACTTTTAACGAAATCAGCACAATACTGTTATTTATTTTTCCGATTCGGAAGCTTTAACGTTCTCACTCTTGGCAGAGTTGGAAGATTCACTTTTATTAGAAGCCTTTGTCTTATAATCGGTATGATAAAAACCGGAACCCTTAAATAAAGGTCCTATACCTGCACCGATTAACCTCTTAACCGATCCCTTACAAACCGGGCATTCCGTTAAAGGTTGGTCGGTCATTTTTTGAAAACGTTCAAAAGAGTATCCACAATCCGAACACTTATAATCATAAGTAGGCATTTTTTCACCATTAGAATTATATAATTTCGAAGGAAGTAAAATTATTTATTTTCTTTCTAAAAAGAAACAATTATTTTTCATAAAGAAGTTCAGATAAGAATGGATTTTTAATGGAAAAAATTAAACTAGTGTTTATAACAATTGCACTCGGTTTTCTATATAGTTGTTTAAATTATGAGCAAGTTACTACTATTAAGACCGACAATTCTGGAGAGATGTATTTACATTATTGGATAAAATGGAACTCCCCCAAAGATTCTTTGGTACTGATGAACTTAGAAATTTTTAACCAAGATTCAATTTATAACCAATTCACCTCAGCATTCACCATAATTAATGATTTACAGGTCTATAGAAATTTTGAGGATAGTACAATTCATGCAAAAATCGAATTTGAATTCAGTCAATTCGACTCTTTAAATTTGTTAAGCGTTTTTAAGGGAAGAGAATTTTCTATAAAGGATGGACCCGAAAACACAAAAGTCTTTTCACAAGCAGTTCCCATCTACACAGCTGGTTGGGGAGCTCAACGAGAACTCCTTAAAATTACATATATATATTATTTGCCTGGTGAAATAATCAAACACAATGCGGATAATCTATCAAATAATAAATTAATCTGGAACTTCGGGTCAAATCCTCAAATTAACGAAAGATACATAACTGCAACTTATAGACCTTTTAAACTAAAAGAGACTCCCCGAATTATTTTCATCTCTGCTTTGGCAATTTTATTTGTTGTTATCATATACCTTTTTAAGCGCAAAAAGTGAAAAACAACTTTTATTTAGTTAAACCCTTAAATTTGACATCACATTACAATTTGGTTATATTTGGCCTCTATTTTCAATGAAAAAAATCATAATGTTATGAAGAAAAGTGGACCAATGATTTTTTCGGGGGGATCTAATCCCGAATTAACAAAAAGAATCACAAAATATTTGAGACTAAAACAAGGTGCGGTTGAATTAAAGAGGTTCAGTGACGGTGAAATTTGGACAAAGTTCAGGGAAAACATTCGTGGAAGAGATGTTTTTATAGTTCAATCGACTCAGCCACCTTCTGAAAATTTGGTTGAATTACTTATAATGCTCGATGCCGCAAAACGAGCTTCAGCTAGTAGAATAACAGCTGTAATTCCTTATTTTGGATATGCACGGCAGGATAGAAAAGATCAGCCAAGAGTAGCAATAACTGCAAAGTTAGTTGCAAATTTAATTGCTGTTTCAGGTGCCGATAGAGTGATAACAATGGATTTACATGCTGCTCAAATACAAGGATTCTTTGATATCCCGCTAGATCACCTGTATGCTTCTCCTGTTTTTACATCGTTGTTTAAGAAGATGTCGAAGAATATTGTTGTCGTTTCACCGGATATTGGAGGAACAAAATTAGCACGTTCTTATGCTAAAAGACTGAATACTAATTTAGTTTTAATTGATAAAAGAAGACCTAAACATAATTTATCAGAAGTGATGAATATAATTGGTGAAGTTAAAGATAAAGATGTTCTCATTGTTGATGATCTAATAGACACAGCAGGTACATTTATTTCGGCGGTTGAAGCACTCAAGAAAAAAGGTGCCAGAGATATTTACGGCTCTGTAACTCATGCTTTATTATCTGGTAAAGCTATCGAGAGAATTGAAAAATCTGATATAAAGAAATTGTACGTAACCGATACAATTCCTCTATCACCAAAGGCAATATCGTCAAAAATCGAAGTCAGAACAGCTTCAAAATTATTTTCTGAAGCGATAATTCGTTCGTATAAAAACAAATCTATCAGTTCACTTTTTGAAATAGATAAAGATTAATAAAAAGAAATAACTTGAGGAGATGACATTAAATGTCTGAGATAAGTCTTAATGTTTCACGCAGAACACTTGCAACAAATGGCACTGTAAAAAAGATGAGAAGAGAAGATAAAGTTCCCGGTGTATTTTACTTAAAGGGAAAAGATGCTATCCCGATTTCTGCAACAAAAAACTCATTACACCCTTTGGTATATACTTCCGAAACTCACATAGTTAATCTTCAAATTGACAATGATAAACCCGTGCATGCTATTTTAAAAGAAGTACAATTTGATCCTGTTTCCGAAAAAATCATTCATTTTGATCTGATCGGCATAACTATGGGACAAGAAATTCATATCCAAGTACCCATATCTCTAAATGGATCTGCAATCGGTGTAAAGGAAGGCGGATTGCTTCAACATCCGATGCACAAAATAGAAATAGAATGTTTGCCAAGACATATTCCCGAACATATTACTATTGATGTTTCTAATCTTAAAGTCGGTGACTCAGTACATGTTAGAGACTTACAAATTGAAAATGTAAAAATCATAACCTCACCTGACGCGATTATTGCGTCCGTTGTTCATCCACGAATAATCGTTACAGAACAACCTGTTGAAGCAGTGGGTGAAGAAGAAAAAGCCGAACCAGAAGTTATCGGTAAAGGTAAGTCTGAAGAGGAAGAAGAAAAGGAATAGTATAAGCTTTGCGTGCAATATTTGGTATTGGTAATCCAGGACAGGAATACGAAGATACAAGACATAATGTGGGTTTTTCTATATTAGATAGATTTGCCGAAAAACACTCTCTAACATTCAGACCATCTAAGGGTGATTATTATTTTGCGGGAGGCGCTTTGAACGCCACCCATTTCTTATTGATTAAACCAACAACTTATGTTAACAATTGTGGCATTGCTGCTCTTCAACTTATTCAGGAAAACAATTTAGATATTGAAAATTTTTTAGTAGTAACAGATGATGTTAATCTTAAGCTTGGAAAAATTAGGATTAGGAAAAGCGGTGGAGACGGTGGACATAATGGAATCTCATCGATAATCTATCATTTAAATTCCGATGAATTTCCCCGCCTAAGATTTGGAATAGGAAACGATTTTGAAAAAGGGAAAATGGCTGATTACGTATTGGAAAAGCTTGACGAAGTAACTCTGACATCTCTCGAAACTAATTTTAATTTCAGTATAGATTTAACCGAGGAATTTATAAAGAATGGCATACAAGAAATGTTGAATTATTTTAGTAAGAATGTTGTTTTCAGTGCAGATGATTTAGATAATTCAAATGAATTTGTCGATAAGGAAAGAGGATGAATTCTTTTATATATATCATTCCATTCCTCGGATTACTTGCCCTTATATACTCTGGTATTAAAAATTACTGGATCGAAAGGCAAAGCGCCGGAACCGAAACAATGATTGAGATTTCCAATCATATTCGTGAAGGTGCAATTGCATTTCTCAAAACCGAATATAAAATTTTATTTATCTTCGTTTTATCAGTTGCTGCTCTATTAGGCTTCTCTAATTACGGACGTGAAGATTCATCATGGCTGATTGCGCTTTCATTCGTTGTTGGAGCATTTTCTTCGGCTCTTGCAGGATACTTAGGAATGATTGCTGCAACGAAAGCAAATGTTAGAACTGCAAACGCCGCTCGGGAAGGTCTAAGTCGTGCCCTTCAGATAGCTTTCTCCGGCGGCTCGATAATGGGAATGAATGTTGTTGGTTTAGGCATATTTGGATTGGGTTTATTATTTATTTTTTATTCCTTTCTTTGGAATCCTCAAAGTCCATTTGAACTAGGTAAAATTATAAATGTTATTTCGGGATTTTCCCTTGGTGCGTCATCAATCGCACTTTTTGCTCGGGTTGGTGGAGGAATATATACAAAAGCAGCTGATGTTGGAGCAGATCTTGCCGGAAAAGTATATGAAGGAATCCCTGAAGATGATCCTAGAAATCCTGCTACTATTGCAGATAACGTAGGAGACAATGTTGGTGATGTTGCCGGGATGGGAGCGGATTTATTTGAATCATACGTTGGGGCAATAATCGGAACGATGGTATTAGGTGCAGTTTTTGCAACACCCGATGTTCCCGAGATTGGCTTGGAAGCAGTATTACTTCCATTATACTTAGCAGGAACTGGAATTGTACTTTCAATTATCGGTACTTTCCTTGTAAAAGTAAAGGAAGGTGGTAATCCGCAAAAAGCACTTAATCTCGGTGAGTTCGGAGCTACCGGTTTAATGGTAATTGCCTCATACTTTATTATCCAAAATACATTCCCTGTAGACAGCTGGACTTTAAATAATTTTACATATACCAAAGAAGGAATATTTTTTGCCACATTAATTGGATTAGCAGTTGGAGTACTTATCGGTTTAATAACAGAATATTATACTGGTACAGATTACAAACCTGTTAAAGGAATTGCAAATCAATCCATTACAGGTGCCGCAACTAACATTATTGCCGGGCTTGGCAATGGAATGATGTCGACAGCTTTACCGGTTATTGTAATTGCTTTAGGAATAATCGGCGCATTTAAATTTGCAAACCTATATGGAATTGCA
This sequence comes from uncultured Melioribacteraceae bacterium, assembly GCA_964554135.1. GTDB lineage: Bacteria > Bacteroidota > Ignavibacteria > Ignavibacteriales > Melioribacteraceae > CAZKNM01. Next base: position 8,341 of record CAZKNM010000009.1, on the reverse strand, counting down.
ATAGCCGCATTAGGAATGCTGTCCACTACAGGTATACAGTTAGCTGTTGATGCATATGGCCCAATCTCAGATAATGCCGGTGGAATTGCAGAGATGGCACTTTTACCTAAGGAAGTACGGGAAAGAACCGATAAACTTGATGCTGTTGGAAACACTACTGCAGCTATTGGAAAAGGATTTGCAATCGGTTCTGCTGCTCTGACTGCTTTGGCACTTTTTACAGCTTATATGCACCAGGCAGAGATTAAAATTATAGATTTAGCCGATCCTATCATTATCGCCGGTTTGTTAATCGGTGCGATGCTCCCCTTTTTATTTTCTGCGATAGCGATAAAGGCAGTTGGCAAAGCAGCAAAAGAAATGATCTTAGAAGTGGGAAGACAATTCCGAGAAATAAAGGGATTACGAGAAGGTACTGCCAAAGCAGAATATTCTAAGTGTGTTGAGATATCAACTAAAGCAGCTATCCGAGAAATGATTTTACCAGGTATAATGGCTGTTCTTGTTCCTGTAGCAATAGGTTTTCTCAGTAAAGAAATGCTTGCCGGATTATTAGCTGGCACCACTGCCAGCGGCGTGCTTTTAGCCATTTTCCAGGCTAATTCCGGTGGTGCATGGGATAACGCAAAAAAAGTTATTGAAGGTGGATTTATAATTGATGATATAAAATACTCAAAAGGTTCGGATGCTCACAAAGCTGCCGTTGTTGGTGATACTGTTGGCGATCCATTTAAAGATACATCCGGTCCGTCATTAAATATATTAATAAAACTTATGTCTGTGGTTTCACTGGTTATTGCACCACTGATTAAATAATAATATCTTAGTAACCCTGCTCTCGAAAAAGAGGGCCAAATGACCATAGGGAGGTGAAAGAAACATGCGGAAGAAAAATTATGAAGGTGTTGTTATTATCAACGCTGCTTTAGATGACGATCAAATTGAAAATACGATATCCAGAATTCAAGAAACAATCACTTCAAACGGCGGCGAAATATCTGCGATTGAAAGATGGGGACGAAAAAGGCTTGCTTACACCATTCGAAAATCCAAAAGCGGATATTATCTGGTACTTAGATTCGTTTCACCGGTTGCACTCATTTCCACCTTGGAACGAATGTACCGTTTGGACGAAACAATTATTCGTTATCTAACAATCGCTCTTGATAAAAGGGCTCTTGAGCATATTCAAACTCAAATAGAGAATGCTTCGTCCGCTTCTGAAGGAAATTCTAATATAGAAACAAATTCCAATGACGTTCCTAAAATAAACGAAGAGAAGAATAATTAACAATTAGCTTAGTATGGAGGTTAGAAATGGCCGATTTGAAAATGCCAGAATTAAACAGTGTTATAGTTGCTGGTAACTTAACAAAGGATCCCGTTTTCAGGGAAACTTCAAACAAAACTCCGGTCGTTAATTTTCACATTGCTGCCAATAGAAGATATAAAGACAGCAGCAATCAATGGCAGGAAGACGTATGTTATGTTGGAGTAGTTGCATGGAACAAACTTGCGGACAGCTGCAGAGACCGTCTTAAAAAAAGTAGTGCCGTATTAATAGACGGTGAACTTCAAAGCAGAACATTTAAAACAGACGATGGCCGCAATAGGACTATCGTTGAAATTAAAGCCAAGAGAATTCAGTTCTTAAATAAATTTAATAAAACAGCCGATGATAGTGAGCATGCTTCGGAAGAGGATAATTCCAGTTATGAAGATAATTCATTCGATAAATTCTTAACTGATGAGGAATCCAATTTGATAAATGATAAAAAATAACTAGGAGTTGTTAATGAAAACCAAAAAGGTTAAAAGAGTTATCAACGAATATATTGATTACAAAGACACAAAAAGATTACAGAAATTTATTACCGATCAAGGTAAGATTATACCGAGGAGAATCACCGGGCTCAGTGCAAAACAGCACAGAGAATTAGTTCAAGCTATCAAGCGCGCCCGTCAAATCGCTCTTATACCTTATATTTCAGAAGCAGTTAAGTAACAAGGAGATTGAACATGAAGGTAATCCTCAGAAAAAATTTTGAACAACTAGGGAAAATTGGTGATGTAATTGATGTAAAAGACGGTTATGCTCTTAATTTTCTAATTCCAAGACAGATTGCTTATCAGGCAACTAAAGGAAACATAAAAGCTCTTGACGAAGAGAAAAAACAAATGGCCAAGAAAGAAGCAAAGGATTTGGAATCCGCTCAAAAACTTGCTTTGGAACTAGAAAAGGTATCTATTACAATACCTGTTAAGGTTGGAGAGGAAGATAAAATATTCGGTACCGTCACAAATCAAATGATCGCAGATTCCCTCAAGGAGAAAGGTTATGAGATTGAGCGTCGGAAGATTGAGATAAACGAGCCGATCAAATCACTTGGAATTTACAGTATTAATATCAAAATCCACCCAAGTGTAACAGCCGTTGTAAAAACTTGGGTTGTACGTGAATAAAATTTTTTAATTATATGAATAATTTCAAACTAAATTAGAATTAACAGATGAAAGAATTCAGGTTTAGAATTATTATTATACTTGGTGCAATTGCATTGAGTATTTATCTACTCTATCCTACTTATGCCGATTATGATTATTCTCAAGAGATTAATCAAGAGATCACATCAATTAAGGATAGTATATCAACCGCAGATCCCCTAATCTCAAATGAGAAATTGGATCAAATCCTGACTGCCAAAGAAGACAGCATTCGCGTAAGCGATCCGGCAATTAGAGAAGCCAGGGAGAAAAGGATAAAGTTAGGTCTCGATTTGCAAGGTGGTATGTATCTTGTTATGGAAGTAAACACTGCCAGACTTTTAGAGAGACTCGCAAAAGATCCTGATCTTACTTTTAATGAATTATTACTAGCTGCCGAAGAAGAAGCAAAAATTTCTGATTTAGATCTCGTTTCCATACTTGCAAGAAAATTTCAGGAAAGAGGAATACGTTTAAGCAGATATTTTGGTACAATAAGGCAAAGTGACAGCGATATAACCGACCAGCTGCAACAACAGGAATCAGACGCTGTTAACAGAGCTATTGAGATCATCAATAACAGAGTTAACCAGTATGGAGTATCAGAACCCAGTATTCAAAAACAAGGAGCGAGAAGGATTGTTGTCGAACTTCCGGGAATTGCAAAAGAAGAAGAAGCAAAAAGATTATTACAAGGTAGAGCTCTCTTAGAATTAAAAATGGTTAAGGATGCTGATTTCACAATTCCGATATTGAACAGAATTGATGAGTTACTCGCAGGTTCTACGGTTGATTCAAATAAAACTGTACAGGATACTTCAGCAGCCCAACTCACGCCAGAGGAGTTTGCGAAACAGCACCCCTTCTTTTCTATTGCTTTAATTAATCCTCAAAGCCCGTATGCTGATGCATTTGTAAAAGAGATGGACCGGGCTAAAATAATTAATTACCTAAACCGTAACGAGGTAAAAAGAGTTATTCCGGACAATGTTGAATTTGTTTTTTCAGCCAGATCCGAAGTAGTGCAAGATGGTGAAAATATTTACCGGCTTTATTTAATAAATAAACAGGCTGAACTGAGCGGTGGTGTTATAACGGATGCAAAAGCAACGATTGATCCTCAAACTTCAGCTCCTATCGTTACATTCCAAATGAATTCAGAGGGTGCCAGAGACTGGGCTAGAATTACCGGTTCAAATGTGGATAAAAGATGTGCTATTGTTCTTGACGGAGTTATCTATTCAGCACCAGTCATACAAAACAAAATATTGGGTGGAAATTCTCAGATTCAGGGTATCGGTAATCTTGATGAAGCTAAACTAATGGAAATAGTTCTCAAAGCAGGTGCACTCCCAGCTCCAATTGATATAATGGAGGAAAGAACAGTCGGTCCTTCGCTAGGTCAAGACTCGGTAAGACAAGGATTTAGCTCTTTGCTTTTGGGATATTTAATCGTCGCTGTTTTTATGATTTTCTATTATAAGAAAGGCGGAAATATAGCCGACATTGGTCTTTTTATGACTATACTATTAATACTCGGTGTTCTTGCCGGCTTCAATGCTACATTAACTTTACCAGGTATTGCCGGAATTGTGCTGACGATGGGTATGGCTGTTGATGCCAATGTACTTATTTATGAAAGAATAAGGGAAGAATTATCAACCGGTAAAACGGCTAAGGCTGCAGTCGACAGCGGTTATGCTAATTCCTATTCAGCAATATTCGATTCGAACATTACGACATTCTTTACCGGTATTATATTGTACCAATTTGGCAGCGGACCAATTCAAGGTTTTGCTCTTACTCTTATGATAGGTATTATTATAAGTTTATTCAGCGCTTTGGTATTTACAAGATTGATCTTCGATATAATGGTTGCAAAAGGAATAAAAATCAATGTCGGTTAACTAATGTAATTTTGGAGGTAATTTAATAAATGCGTTTATTTGAAAATTTAAATGTAGACTTTCTCGGCAAACGAAAACTTTTTTACGTCGTTTCCGCCAGCATTATTTTTTTGGGAATCATAAGTTTGTTTTTACGTGGTCTTGCATTAGGTATCGATTTTAAAGGAGGTTCTGAAGTTGCACTCCAATTTCAAAATCCAGTTGAGATCGGTGAAATAAGAGACGAAGTTAACAAAATCGGTTTGGGTAATGTTGAAGTAAAAACTTTTGGTGGAGCTACTGGTGTAATAATCCGATCCGAGATTCAAGAAATTCCCAGAAATATTTTCCCACGGGTAATATCAACTATTGATAAACTTATAGACAGATATTATCCTGGTGTGCAAAAAAACATCATCGACTCTACTTATAGTTCTATTACTTATTCATTACCATCTCCCGAGATAGCCGATGATCTTAACACAAAACTATTCGATGCTGGTTTTCAAACCAGTAAATTATCCGAAGAACCGACTAATACCGGACTCATGATAAGAATAGGCATTTCAGATTGGATAAAAGAAAATCTTATAGAAAAATATGCTTCCAATCCATTCAACGTTTTAAAAGAGGATAAAGTCGGTCCTAAAATCGGAGAGGAACTAAAAAGGGATACAATCATTGCTATTGCTCTAGCATTGATTGTTATTTTAATTTATTTAGGATTCAGATTCAAATGGACATTCGCTGTAGGTGCAGTTGCCGCTTTATTCCATGATGTAATGATCACACTAGGATTATTCTCGTTACTCTATGGAGTGTTTCCGTGGCTAAATTTGGAAGTTTCCTTGGCTATAGTAGCAGCATTCCTCACTCTTATAGGCTATTCAATAAATGACACCGTTGTTGTTTTCGATAGAGTAAGAGAATACATGAAAATACATAAGACTCTCGAACTAAAAGAAACAATGAACAAAGCTATTAACCGAACTATGAGCAGAACTATTATTACCGGTTTTACAACTTTATTAACTGTTCTTGTACTTCTTATTTTCGGTGGTGAAGTGTTAAGGGGATTCGCATTTGTATTGTTTATTGGTATAATCGTAGGTACATACTCTTCGATATTTGTTGCGAGTGCATTCGTACTCGAATATGCATTGAAAAGCAAAAAGAAGCTACAGTTTTAATTCTAAATAAAAAAAGCCGGCTAATTAATTGCCGGCTTTTCTTGAAAATTCCTTTCTATCATTTTACTTTGATTATTATGCAGGTTATATCATCCGATTGTTCAGCCCCATGAGTAAATTTACTCACTTCATCTTTTATCTCATTTAAAATCCTTTCAGCGCTTTCTGAAGCTATTCCAACAACGAGTTTTTCAAATCGTTCATCTGTAAATTCTTCCCCGTTAATATTCATCGCTTCCGTAATCCCATCTGTAAATAAAACCAATGTATCACCGGTCTGTAGTTTAAATCTCTCCGATCTATATGGTTCTATTGTCTGCATCACTCCTAGAATCATACCCCCAATTTTCAATTTCTGAATTTTACCATCTCTTATCAATAAAGGAGGATTGTGCCCTGCATTTACAGTAATCATTTCCTTCGTTTCATCATTTATAGTGCCCCAAAAGAAAGTTATAAAACTGCCCATTGTTGTATTATCGGAAACCAAATCATTCATGAAATTTGTAGCTTCATCAATCTCCTTATTCTGCTTACAAATTGATTTTAGAAAAGCTTGCAAATTGGCCATCAATAATGCCGCTTGAACACCTTTACCGGATACATCGGCTATAGCAAATAGCAGAGTAACGTTATCTAACTT
>CAZKNM010000009.1:0-2128 GCA_964554135.1 uncultured Melioribacteraceae bacterium | reverse complement strand
ATAATCACCGCTTACTCTTCGAGCTGGTTCGTTAAGGGCAGCAATCTCAAAATTTTTTAATTTGGGAATATTTTTCGGAAGTAGATTTCTTTGAATATTCCGTGCGATTTCCAGATCCTTTTCAAGCCTTTGTTTTTCCAGAGTTTCTATAAAGAGTCTTGCATTCTCAATTGAAATAATAGCCAAACTGCCTACCGATGATACATACTCAACATCTGAGCGTGTATATTTCAGGTCGTTTCTTCTTTTACCCAATAAAATTAATCCTTTCGTTTCCCCTTTTAGCTGCATAGGAACAATCAACTCAATTCCGATCTTATAAATCTCCTTAAAATTATTCGCTACTTGATCGGTTAATAAGGGTTCAACAAAATCTTCAGCAGAATATGTTTTTAATGAATCAAGCAATTCACTGGTGGGAAATCTGGAGTCAAGAACAGAAAATTGATTTCCTTGGCATGTTAAGACTGCAAACTTTGTTACCAGCATCTGGCCTATAATTGAAAATGCCAGCATTTTAGATACTCTCTCAATTTCCAATATACTACTGAATTCTTTACTTAAATCGAACAACGAACTTAGTTGATTAACTTTACCATCCAAGTTGCGATTGACTTCCTGTAATTTTTTTACAGTCAACGAATTCTCAATAGCGGTGGCGCCTATATTTACAATTGTTCTCAAAAATCTTTTATCCTCACTATCGAAAGATTCCTTTGTTAATCTTTCACCCAGCAAAAGTAATCCGCGCGGGGCATCATAAGATATTATTTCCTCACAAAGAGAAAATTTGTTCTTTTTGATATAATCTTCAAACTCCGTGCTCTGTTTATAATTCTCGAATGTTATCATAGGAAATGATTCTAAGACATCGTTAGAAATACCTTTTGCAACTTTGGCTTGCAGTTCACCTTTATCACCGGTAATTGCAATTAAACCTTTGGTAGTATGAAGTTTACCGAAGCACGTCAAAAGTATGTTGTTGAAAATAAAGTTGAGATCTAAACTTGAATTAACCAGATTACTGAAGTCAACCAACGCGGAAAGATTTCGAAGAGCAGCATTATTATTATTTATAGGCATCTTATGTAAGATTAGAGATATTTTACTAATGTAACTTGATTGCGATTATCAGCCAGGTTCGAATATTTAACTTCATCCATAAGTTTTTTCATCAGATACATTCCCAAACCGCCAACTTTCCGTTTCTTATGATACTCCTTAATATTTGGTTCAGGAACTATATTCGGATCAAAGTGGATTCCTTCGTCAACAATGGAAATAATAAATTTAGAGTTTTCCAATTTTACACTAATATATATATCACCTCTCGGAGAATATCTATAAGCATGTTTAATAATATTTGTACATGCCTCATCTACGGCTAGAACAATTTTACCGACATTCTCTTCAGAAAAGCCGCTCTCAAGCGCAGCAAATTGAGTAAAATCTCTTATCTGCGCAAGATTGTCGGTAGAACTTTTAACTGTCAGTTCTTTTATGAAATTTTTATTCTTAGACTGCAAGGTTAATCCTAATCATTGAATTTCTTAATTGCTTCATTCTCATCTTTGAAAAACTCATACAATATTGGAAAGCCAAGTAAATCGAAAATATTATATACGCTTTCCTTCATATTAGAGAATTTAATATCACCCATATTATCGCGCATAGTCTCAATGTAAGCCATAAAAACACCCAATCCGGCACTGCTTATATACAATAGATCGTTAAAATTCACGACGACCTTGTATTTACTTTCTTCGAGAAGTTTATTAAAAGCATTCTCTAATTCGGGAGCCGTATGAGCATCCAAATAGCCTTTCAGATCAATAACACTTACAGATCCAACTCCTCTCACGTTGACGTTGAAATCTGCCATTAATTTACTCCAATCTATTTATTATTAAAATGCCATTTAAATATTACCAATGTTATGTCATCATTTTGCGAAGTATCCTGAGAAAATACCGTTAGTTCTTTCATGACTTCATTAGATATATCGATTATCGGTTTTCTTGAATTCTGCAATAAAGTCCTTTCAAATCTTCCGTAACCATAATATTCAAATTTTGCATTCTGAGATTCGGGGATACCGTCCGTGTACAAAATAACTATATCGTCATCA
>CAZKNM010000008.1:35098-42768 GCA_964554135.1 uncultured Melioribacteraceae bacterium | reverse complement strand
AATTTATCATCGCTGAAAATTTTATTAATCAACTCGTTCATCCTGTACATCAACAAAGAAATTTTAATTTGAAACGTACTTGCCATCCTGATAGCGCCGGAAATATACATCGCTTCTGCCGCAGCGCCAAGTCCTTTCGAAGCCGCATCGCCAACCGCAACAGCCAGTCTATCGCCGGCGTCGCCTATCTTCAAATAATCGAAATAATCACCGCCGATAATCTCAGCCGGAACCGTAACACCGAAAATTTCATAATTGTGAAATAAATACTCGTGCTCGGGGAGAATGCTTCTTTGTATCTGTTTTGCTTTATCTATATCCGCTATCAGATGTTTTTGCGTTGATGACAAACGACGTTCCCTAAGCTTTGAAGTAAGAACCGTTGCAACAACATTTAATGTATCGCGCAAGTCGGCATTAACAGTTTCACTATTAACTGCAATCAGGTATTGATAGTATCTTCCTTCATCAATCTTTATTTTTTCTCCGATACCGGACGCTGAATACTTAAAGATTCCTTTCTTGCGTAAAACCTCGTTCGTCTCATCGGCTAATATTGTACGTTCCTTCGCAACAGTTTCCAGAATCGGATTATCTTTTATATATAAAATAAATTTCGATTTGATTTTTTGAACATTCCCCATCTGGAATAGAAGTCGGTACCCTTTTTTCTCGGAATCAAGCTGCCAAACTCTACCTCCGGTCACAGTAATATCTTCATTCTCAACAATCTGCTTCAACACTTCATTCAACAAATCTTTTACTGTTGGAAAATGTTTCGAAGCAACGGTCTCAATTAATTTTGATACTTTTCTCTGCTGCATTATCTTTTTGTAATTCCTTTCTTACATATTGCCGGTTATTCTGAATAAAATTTTATTACCTTGTCCAATGCTTCTTTGCATACAATGTTAAACTCATTGGAAGAAAAATCTCTCATAATACTGTTGTATGTAGGCCGATAAACACCTTTTGCAATATAACCTCCCCCTTCGAAAGCACCAAGCTTATCCCTATACATTGAATCTATAGGAGTGGGAATGGGTGAAGAAACGTCAACAAAGTTTTTCCATTTGCCTTCGAAGTTAACCAATGTTGTGAGGTTTGCTTCCCAAGGTTCTACACCGGGCGGATACGCATTTATGTATGTATTGTCATAACCATATTCGTCTCCTAGACCAGCTAATCCGTGTCCCAATTCGTGAATAAACACCTGCTTTGCTCTCACATTTTTTACGGCAGTTAAAGAATAAAAATTGTATATTGCCCCGCCGCCGTATTTATCCGAGTTGGCAAGAATATAAATTTGATCGTATGGTGCATTGGAAGCCACATCCCTAACTATCTGAAAATCAATCGTCATTAAATATCTTTCGCTGTCGAATGTGTAGTAATTGGAATTCAGAAGAGAATTTTTCCAGATATTCTGCGCTGGAATATCCACCCCCGAATCCACTGAATAAGTTTCGATTCCCCAAATATTTATGTTGCTTTCATTTTCTTTGAAAGGTGAATACTCGAACAAGTAATCCGAAAATTGCTTACAATCTTTTTTAAACTGATCAATCTCTTCTTTTGTATACCCTTCGGGTACTAACACAATATCCAATTTTGTATTTGGTTCTCCGGTATAATGGACTTTGAAAGAATCACAAATACGCTTTTGCTCTTTCCTTATAAAATAATTTGTCGGATCGATCATATATTCAAATATATTTTGAAAGACATTCTGCTTATCTCTACGATCAATCTCAACTCTAACAGGCAACTTTGGAAATGGAGAAACAACCGATCCGGGAAATGTTCTAAAATATATTTGCGCCTCAATGGTTGTCTGCCATTCTTGGTAAAGAGTGCTGTAACCTCTTGAATATATAAGTTCATTGCTGGATACATCATAAACCTTCAGAAAGTAATTACCATAATTAAAAGTATCCACTAAGTTCTTTTGGGAACCTCCCCAATATGGTTCTTCAATCAACTCGTCGAGAGAGATTCTCTCGGTTTCATAATTTCCGTAATGATAATAATCCATTCTCAATGTCTTATCCAAAAAATATTTTTCATAATTCGTTTGTGCTGTAATGGAGCTTAATGTTATCAAGAGTAAAATAAAATACTTCATGCTACCCCCGAAATAATGTCGAAGATTAATTTAAACTATTAATTTTCTTGAACCTGGTTTTACAACAGGAATATTATCTTTACACAAAGGGCAATCTTCCGGATGATAAGTAACAACTTTTAAGGTAAGTGAGGCAAATTGAGGGACACCGAAATCAACCTTTCCGTTGCTTCGATCTACAATAACACCTACTCCGGCAACAATACCGCCATGAGATTTCACAATGTCCATCACTTCAAACACAGATCCGCCTGTTGTAACTACATCTTCACAAACCAAAAACTTCTCATCGGAATCAATCGTAAAACCTCTCCTCAAAGTTAATTTTTTATCTTCCCGCTCAGCAAATATTGCTCTTTTATTCAACTGGCGAGCTACTTCCTGCCCGACAATAATTCCACCCATAGCAGGAGAAATTACCGTATCAATCTTATAGTCTTTAAAAAAATCGGCAATAGCAGAACAAATAACCGTAGTATGATTAGGGTACTGTAAAACCTGTGCGCATTGAAAATATTGATTGCTGTGTTTACCCGAAGTCAATAAAAAATGCCCGTTCAGAAGGGCATTTGTATTAGTAAAAATCTCAAGAATCTGATTGTTGGTCATGTGTATATTTTCTTAATGAGTTCAGGTAATTGAAAATATGTATAATAATATTACTTAAGTCACAACAACAGCGTTGAAATCAATCATTTACTTTCTTGATTTGTTACTTCATCTGTCTTTTCTGTATCCTCATCAATTTGCTCGTCACCATTTTTTTTACCTGAAATAAAAAACAACTCTTCGGAATTCTTTTTATGTCTGATAATTATTTTATCTCCTTCTTTAAAATTCCCACGGAGCATTTCCTCGGCCAGAGGATCTTCAACATACTTTTGAATAGCTCTTTTCAATGGTCGAGCCCCGAATTTCGGGTCATAACCTTTATCAGCTATATACTCCTGAGCCGATTTATGCAATTCTACTTCCATTTTACTATCTCGTAGATTTTTTACCAAATCCTTCATTTCGATATCTATGATCTGCTTGATATCTTCCTTTTCCAATTTTCTGAATACTATTGTGTCATCTACTCTATTTAAAAATTCGGGATTGAATAATTTTTTCATTGCATCTTCAACCGTATCTTTCAGCTTTTCATAAGAATCAGATTCACCGTCAGTACCGAACCCAATTCCACCTGTAGCCTTAATATCACGCGTACCAACATTTGATGTCATGATAATTATTGTGTTCTTGAAATCCACACGCCGTCCGAGACTATCGGTCAATTGACCGTCATCCAAAACTTGTAAAAGTATATTGTACACATCGGTATGAGCTTTTTCAATTTCATCGAACAACACAACCGAATAAGGCTTGCGCCGTACTCTCTCCGTTAATTGACCTCCCTCTTCATAACCGACATACCCCGGAGGAGCACCTACCAAACGTGAGACGGAAAATTTCTCCATATACTCACTCATATCTATTCTAATTAGCGCTTCTTCGGAATCAAATAGATATCTAGCCAATACTTTTGCAAGCTCCGTTTTACCAACACCAGTTGGTCCAAGGAAAACAAAACTCCCAATAGGTCGATTCGGATTTTTCAATCCTGCTCTTGTTCTTCTAATTGCTTTGGATAATTTTATAACAGCAGCATCCTGCCCTACAATTCTTTTCTTAAGCTCTGTTTCCATTTTCAGGAGTTTTTCAGATTCGGCTTGAATAACACGTGTTACGGGAATACCGGTCATCATAGAAACAACAGTACCCATATCATCTTCAGTTACATCGTGAAATTCATCTTTTGTTTTAGCATCCCATTCGTGTTTTGCTACTTCAAGATCTGATTGCAATGTTCGTTCTCTATCTCTCAACCGTGCAGCTTCTTCATAATCTTGGCGTTTAACAACAACCACTTTATCTAATTTTACTTTTTCAATTTCCTCTTCTAGCTTAAGAATTTCCTCTGAGACGGTGAAATGTCCCATGTGAACACGTGAACCCGCTTCATCTAAAACATCGATGGCTTTATCAGGTAAATATCTATCTGTGATATATCTAGCGCTCAACCTAACAGCAGTCTCAACAGCTTGTGTAGAATACCTTACATGATGATGCTCTTCATATTTAAATTTTATATTCTCCAGAATTTCAATAGTCTCTTCAACCGTAGGAGGATCTATCATTACTTTTTGAAATCTTCGATCCAAAGCTCCGTCTGTTTCAATATATTTTCTATACTCGTCAAGTGTTGTTGCACCGATACATTGAATGTCCCCTCTTGCAAGAGCAGGTTTAAACATATTCGAAGCATCCAACGAACCTGATGCACCACCGGCACCTACAATCGTGTGTAATTCATCGATGAAAAGAATTACATCTTCAGCTTTTTCCAATTCATTCATAAGTGCTTTCATTCTCTCTTCAAACTGTCCGCGGTATTTTGTTCCGGCGACTAAACCAGCTAAATCGAGCGTTACTACTCTTTTATCTTGAAGAATTCTCGGTACTTTTCTATGGATTATCTTTAATGCCAATCCTTCTGCAATAGCTGTTTTACCCACACCCGGTTCGCCGATCAATACCGGATTGTTCTTTTTTCTTCTACTCAGTACTTGTGCAACTCTCTCTATTTCTTTTTCGCGACCGATTACAGGATCAAGTTTATCCTCGAAAGCCAATTTTGTTAAATCTCTTCCGAAATTATCCAATACAGGAGTTTTAGTTTTTTCAACTTTCTTAGTAGAAGCAAATGGAGTGCTTTGCTTTTCAATTCCTTTACTTGAAAGCAAGTTATTTAATTCTGCTCGTGCATTATCATATGTTACACTGAATTGGTGAAGTATTTGTGTTGCGATATTATCTTCATCTCTTAATAATGACAGCAGGATATGTTCGGTGCCAATAACTTCGGATTTATATATTTTCGATTCAATTTGGGTTACTTTTAAGACTTTCTCGGCTTGCTTGGTCAATGGAATATTCCCAATGGTAAGCGTTCCTCCAGATGTTTTTACTGTATCTTCAATTGCTTTTTTTAATTTCACAAGATCAACATCGAGATTTCTCAAAATTTTTACAGCAATACCCTGCCCTTCCCGAATTATACCAAGCAGGAGGTGCTCAGTGCCTATATAATCGTGGCCTAGACGTAATGCTTCTTCACGGCTTAATCTAATTACTTCCTGCACTCTTTCCGAAAAATTACCATTCATTTTTTATATCCCTTCGATTTTCAAACATAATAACAGAAAATCAGACCAAAATGTTTCAATAAATATAAATATAAGGGGGTCGGTAATCAAGGATAGCAATATCGGTTATACATAAGTTGAAATTCATCATTTATTCCAATCTTTCGACTTGCTATCTAATTGTAATAATCTGTTTTTATGTATAAATTATATACGCGTATAACAAAATATTTTAATTATGAAGGAGACAAAATGGAAGCTGTAACCGGATTATCATTGATTATAATAATCGGCGTAATTTTATTTTTAATTCTATTCACTTATTTCGTACCAATAGGATTATTTATCACCGCATATTTTTCCGGTGTAAAAGTAAAGATATTCAAAGACCTTATTGGTATGAGGTTACGCAAAGTCCCTCCAACTGTCATAGTGAGGAGTAAAATCACAGCTACAAAAGCAGGAATACCGCTGGATATCGGTAAACTGGAAGCCCATTATCTTGCAGGCGGACATGTAATAAATGTCGTCAACGCTTTGATATCAGCACCTGGGTTTGATGTTTGAAAGAGCTGCTGCAATCGATCTTGCGGGCCGGGATGTTCTTGAAGCTGTTAAGATGTCTGTATTGCCAAAAGTAATCGAGACACCTTTTATTGCAGCAGTAGCAAAAGACGGGATTCAATTGAAGGCTATGGCGAGAATCACCGTTAGAACTAACATCGACCGTTTAGTTGGTGGTGCCGGCGAAGCAACAATTTTGGCAAGAGTCGGTGAAGGAATTGTTTCTACAATCGGTTCAAGCGAAACACATAAAGCTGTTTTGGAGAATCCCGATAACATCTCAAAAGTTGTTCTTGCAAAAGGATTAGATGCCGGAACCGCGTTTGAAATTTTATCCATCGATATTGCCGACGTTGATGTTGGAAGCAACATCGGGGCAATATTGCAAACAGATCAAGCAGAAGCCGATCTTAAAGTTGCCCGTGCAAAAGCTGAGGAAAGACGCGCTGCTGCCGTCGCACTTGAACAGGAAATGAGCGCCGAAGTTGAGAAAATGAAAGCAAGAGTTGTTGAAGCTGAAGCAGAAATACCAAAGGCTATTGCTGAATCCTTCAGGAGTGGAAACTTAGGAATTATGGATTACTATAGACTAAAAAATATTCAAGCGGATACCGATATGAGAAGCGCAATTTCTAAACCTGAAGGTAAAAAAGGTAAAAACACAAATGGATAATTTTTTTGAAATACTTATAATATTCTTTGTCATTATCAGTATTCTCAATTCAATTTTCGGAAAAAAGAAACCGCAGCAAAAAGAATCCGAGAAGCAAGAGGATATTCCAGAGATACCGCAGCAAAAGCAAAATAATAAAGAAATATTTGAACGAATATTCGGTATACCGGCACAAAAGAGTGAAGAAGAGATCAAATCTCAGACCGATGAATATAATACCTGGAATCCCGAAGATGAATTCAAGGATCTTACAGAGCACAAACCCGAAGAGATTATTACAGTCGATTATGATAAGCTCGAATCCTTAGAAGCCAAACAGCATGAAATCCAAAAAAAGGATACTGTGATTTCTCTAACTCCTCTTGTGCGACCTTCTAATTTGAGACTAATTGAACTGATGCGAATAATGAAGAATCCAATGACGCTAAGAGATTATATTTTAGTATCGGAAATCCTAAACAAACCGAAAGCATTTTACGATTAATGGCAAAACGATATACATTAAAACGAAGAAATGAAGCGGGCTTCACCCAAAAAATTGTTGAAGCCCGTTTTAATATTAATTATGAGAATGAATTAAATCCCGCTCAATTTGAGGCTGTAACAGCTGTTGAAGGTGCATATCTTCTAATTGCAGGCGCCGGTACAGGCAAAACCAGGACATTGGTTTATAGAGTTGCCAGATTAGTTGAGATGGGCTACGATCCCAAATCTATTCTTCTTCTAACCTTTACCCGCAAAGCAGCCAAAGAGATGATGGATAGAGCTGCCATTCTTCTTGACAATAGATGTGCAAAGATAAACGGCGGGACATTTCACTCATTCGCAAATTTGGCACTAAGGAAATATGCTAAATATATCGGCATCAATTCTGCTTTTACTATTCTTGATCAAAGCGACAGTGAGGATGCAATTAATCTAATTCGTGGACAACTAAACCTTGCTAAATTGAAAAAGCGCTTCCCGAATAAAGATACGATTTTTCGTGTTATCAGCTTAAGTGTAAATACAAGCAGAAGTATTGAAGATATTTTAGAAGAAGAGTATCCTCATTTTTTTGAACATGTGGAAACGATTAAAGATATCTGGAAAATTTATGAATCGTACAAGCGTAAAAATA
>CAZKNM010000008.1:4470-35072 GCA_964554135.1 uncultured Melioribacteraceae bacterium | reverse complement strand
ATGATTTACTAGTATATCTAAGGGCATTTCTCCAAAAAGGAGGACCAGGTGCTAAAGCTTTCTGTTCAACAATAAAATTCGTCATGGTTGATGAATACCAGGATACCAATAAACTTCAGGCAGATATTGTGAAAGGTCTTTGCCAATATCATAATAATGTTATGGTGGTTGGTGATGATTCGCAGTCAATATATTCTTTTAGAGGAGCGAATTTTAAAAACATTATGGACTTTCCTTCCCTTTTCAAAGACGTAAAAATTATCAAGCTCGAGGAAAACTACAGAAGCACTCAAGAGATATTAAACTTTACAAATTATATCATTGAGACTGCAATTGAGAAATATCCGAAATTTCTTTACACAAAAAGAACCGGAGGTGAATTACCAGCTATTGTTTCTGCAACGAATGAGAACATGCAATCACGATTCATAGTTGAAAAAATCTTAGAATTGAATGAAGAAGGTGTCCCTCTGAAGAATATTGCGGTTTTATTCCGGGCTTCCTTTTTCTCATTTGACCTAGAAATAGAATTGAATAAAGCAAATATTCCATTTCTGAAATTCGGCGGTATGAAATTTATTGAGACAGCACATGTGAAAGATGTACTCTCATTTTTAAGGATAGCTGCTAATCCCAAAGACTTCGTGAGTTGGTACAGGATATTATTGCTGCATGAAGGAGTTGGACCGAGAACTGCTCAAAGGATATTAGATGATATTGCGCAAGATAAAATCTCATTGAGAATTCATCCTGAAAAGAAATTAGACGGTACTTATAAGGATAATATTTATAATCTCTTCGTTCTTTTGCATGATGTTCATACCAAACATAAGTTACCCGTTGAAAAAACCGAGGTTGTTCTTGATTATTACGATCCTCTCTTCAAAAATAAATACGATGACTTCAACAAGCGTAAAAAGGATCTGGAAATATTTATAAATATTGCTTCTAATTACAGAAGCCTGGAAAGCTTTTTAAGCGATATGGCTTTAGAACCTCCTCAAGACAGTGTAGCGGATGTTGAAGAAACCGATAAAGAAAGAGAATATTTGACACTTTCAACAATACATTCGGCAAAGGGACTCGAATGGCATACCGTATTCATTATTCATGCTATTGAAGGTTTCTTTCCATCGAGTCAGTCTTATTACAGTATTGAAGCTTTGGAAGAAGAAAGAAGGCTGATGTATGTTGCTTCAACAAGAGCAAAACAAAATCTATTTGTATCTTATCCAATGAATATTTTCGACAGACATAATGGATTAACATTCTCTAAACCTTCTCGTTTCATTGAAGGGATTGGAGAAACCCTTGCCGATGAGTGGCTGATCGAAGAAGAGTACTAAAAAATAAAAGATTTCATTTCATATACGAATAACATATTTTTGTAAAAGTTAACAACAAAATTTCAATATGGAATATTCCGAACTCGCTGAACAAGCATTAAGCGCAAAAAAATTATCTTACGCTCCGTACTCTAATTTTCATGTGGGTGCAGCTCTCTTAACCCAAGATAATAAACTGTTCCTTGGTGCAAACATTGAAAACGCTTCTTACGGTTTAACCGTCTGCGCTGAAAGGACAGCAGTATTCAATGCTTTATTGGAAGGAGAAAAAAAATTTAAAGCAATCGCAATTACTAGCGATGCAGAAGAATTTTGCCCTCCCTGCGGCGCCTGCAGACAAGTACTACTGGAGTTGTGCGGTAAGGAGCTTGACGTTATACTAATTAATAAGCAAAAGGAAATGAAGATGCATAAATTAAGCGATCTCATTCCTTTTTCATTTGGTAATGAATATCTAAAGAAAATATGATGGAATTTCGACCACACTCAAATCCTTTCAACACGGGATGGATAGAAGTAATTGCAGGCTGTATGTTCAGCAGTAAAACCGAGGAATTAATCAGACGACTTAAACGTGCACAAATAGCTAAGTTGAAGGTAAAAACCTTCAAGCCAAAAATTGATATTAGATATTCTTCAGAAAACATAGTTTCTCACAGTGAGCAGTCCTTACCTTCGATAATCGTTGAAAATGCTGAAGATATTTTAAAACAATCCAGCGATGCGCAAGTCATAGGTATTGACGAGGCTCAATTCTTCGATAACAGCTTGATTGATATTTGTAACAAACTTGCCAATATTGGAAAGCGAGTGATAGTTGCCGGTTTAGACCAAGATTACAGAGGTATCCCCTTCGAACCGATGCCGCAGCTTCTAGCAATTGCAGAATATATTACAAAGACACTCGCCATTTGTGTTGTTTGCGGTAATCCGGCAGATAAAACTCAACGAAAAATACATTCTGCTGAAAGAGTATTAGTAGGTGCTGCAGACAGTTATGAAGCGAGATGCCGAAAATGTCATTACATACCCGAAACTGAATAACGAGGTTATATGGATATCGTATCTTTACTCCGCGGTATTTTAGGTATAATTATCTTAGTAGGAATCGCCTTCCTAATTTCCAACAATAAAAAGAAAGTCAATTGGAAACTTGTAGGAAGTGGTTTATTAATCCAAGTTATTTTTGCTATCCTGATCATCAAGGGTGAAGATTTAGGTAATCTATTCTCACCATTAGCTTGGCCAAAAGAAATTTTCAAATTTATAAGCAGTTTCTTTGTTTTAGTTCTGAACTTCACACAGCAAGGAGCAGAATTTATATTTGGACAATTAGCTCTGGGACCTGGGAATACTAAAAGCCTAGGAACGTTTTTTGCTTTTCAAGTTCTTCCTACAATAATTTTCTTCGCATCATTAATGTCATTACTATACTATCTTGGAATAATGCAGAGGATAGTACAAGGAATGGCTTGGCTAATGTCGAAATTAATGGGAACGAGCGGTGCTGAATCCTTATCATGTTCTGCAAATATATTTGTGGGTCAAACAGAAGCCCCATTAATGATCAAGCCCTTTTTAAAGGGAATGACAAACAGTGAACTTTTAACCGTAATGACAGGTGGCATGGCAACAATAGCCGGTGGAGTAATGGCGGCTTATATCCAGATGTTAGGACAAGCTTTTGCACAAACAATGCAGATACCAATTCGAGAAGCTCAACTAATATTTGCCACCCATCTCCTGGGAGCAAGCGTAATGGCTGCCCCGGCTGCCCTCGTTGTTTCAAAAATAATGTTCCCTGAAACTGGAGAGCCTGAAACCAAAGGAAAAGTAAAAATAGATATTGAAAAGAACGCTTCTAACGTTATTGAATCAGCGGCAGTTGGTGCTGCAGATGGCCTAAAATTAGCATTAAATGTAGGTGCTATGTTAATTGCTTTTATAGCTTTAATAGCATTAGCTAATTATCTTTTACAAGGATTAGGTCAGCTATTAACAGTAAACAATTATCTTAAAGATACTTTTGGTCAACCTTTAAGTATGCAATTAATCTTCGGACTAGTATTACAATTCTTAGCATATGGAATTGGTGTTCCTTGGGAGAGTTCTATGCAGTTTGGGAGTCTCATAGGCACCAAGGTTGTATTAAATGAATTTGTGGCATACTTAGATATGAGTACTTTTATTCAATCAGGGCAATTATTAAATGAAAAAGCCATTCTTATGTCTACATATGCATTATGTGGATTTGCTAATTTTTCATCAATTGCAATACAAATAGGTGGTATTACACCTCTTGCTCCAAATAGGCAATCTGATTTAGCAAAATTAGGTCTTAAAGCTGTAATTGGTGGTACATTGGCGACATTGATGACAGCAACATTAGCCGGAATATTATTCTAATGGTAGATATTAATGCTAAATATGAAAAGCTGGTGCTTTCAATCGAGAAAATTGCTCCTTTCACACCACAGATCGGATTGGTACTTGGAAGTGGTTTGGGAGATTTCGCAAAGAACATAAATATTATTAAATCGATAGAGACTTCTTCCCTTCCAGGGTATCCTAAATCAACAGTTGAAGGACATAGAGGTTTCATTCATTTTGCGGAATATAAAGATAAAAAACTTCTTTTATTTCAAGGAAGAATTCATTTTTACGAAGGATATTCTTTATCCGAATGTGTCTTACCCGCTCATATTGTTTATAAATTGGGCTGCAAATATCTAATACTCACTAATGCTGCAGGTGGAATAAATCCTGAATTCGAACCGGGAGATTTAATGCTAATTACATCTTTCAATGCTATTTTACTAAAAAAAGAATTAGCCGATTTTATAGGAATAACAACTTCGGAAGAAAAAAATAGATCTTATGATCTACCTTCAAAACAGGTTAACGAAAAGATACGTCATGCTGCGCTTGAGGAAAAAATATTTTTAAGAGAAGGTGTTTATTTTTTCAGCAAAGGTCCGAGTTACGAAACTCCTGCAGAAATTAAAATGGCTGCAAGAAGCGGTGCTGATGCCGTGGGTATGTCTACAGTTCATGAAGCAATCTACGCTGCCATAAAAGAGATAAAAGTCGGTGTTATTTCATGCATTACTAATCACGCTGCAGGAATAAAGTCAGTAAAGCTTTCCCATCAAGATGTAATTGATACTGCTGAAAAGGTGAAAACAAAATTTGAAAGACTTATAAAGAGAAGCATTCAAGAATTGTAATATTTGTCCTTGATTGACTCTAACTTAGTGATAAGAATTGAAACACTAGTGATAATCGCACTTTCAGAACGTAATCTGCTTTTTGTTAAATAAACCATTTCAATCTCACCTAAAGAATGAATCTCCTCATCACATAATCCTCCTTCAGGACCAAAGATCAGAAATATTTTATTTCGAATATTTCTTAATTCGGGATGAGATAAATATTCGATAAATGATCGCTTTGTATTTTGTTCAAATACAAATTTAATTCCTTCTCTTCTTTTAAGCATATTAAAAGAATCAATCTCATCTATAATAGGCATATACGTATGCAAGGATTGCTTCATTGCCGCTAATAGTATTTTCTTACATCTGCCCAGCTTTATATTTTTTCCAATACTTCTCTCAGCATTAAAAACAATAAAATTTGTTATACCTAGTTCAGTACATTTTTCAAGTGCAAATTCAAACCGGTCGTTACTTTTTAACAAAGGAAGGCATACCGTAATATTAGCATATTTATTTTCAAATGTTTTTACCTCAACTATCTTTGCTCTGACTTGATCTCTCTTTGAATCTTCAATTTCCGTTTTATACAGTTTCCCCATTCCATCCGTAACATATACGATCTCCCCAATTCCATGTCTCATAACCTTCTGAATATGTTTAGCTTCGTCTCCCTCAACTATCAGGTAAGCAGCTTGGACATTTTTCTTTTCCGTATAATAAAGCTCAATGTTAGAGAGAGAAGTCCGTTCCAATTATAAATTCTCCATTCATGTTTTCATCAAAAGCATATTCAAACTTTATACCCGAATATGGTAATAAAATCATATTAATTCCTACTCCATATCCAGAGTAAAAACCTCTTGTTGTAATATTTTCGTTGTTCATAAAAGTAATGCCAGTATCTGCAAAAAGATAAAGGTACATTCCGATTCTTGCAGATGTAATCCTCTCCGGGATAATCGGTAAATCAACACTTACATTCCATTCCTTAAATATCGGATAACTCAATTCAACTGATGTTAAAAGATAATTATGTCCTTCCCTAACATCTCGGCTATGTCCGCGTACAATTTCATCATAACCGAAATAGGAATAATCATAGTAAGGAATTGCTGAACCTGCAATATGCCGGTATGTAATTCTCTCTCTTGCAACGAAATCATCATAGAAATTCCAATAGTTTCGTAAATCGAACAATAATATGTTATAATTAATATTATTCAATCCGAAACCTTTATGTGCAAAAGCAGCCTCACCGTAAAATCCTCGCTGTGGGAATTGAATCAAATCTCTGGTATCGTACGTGTAAGCTAGCGTTAGAAATGATGTCCGATCAATCCTAGTATTAGAAGCCGTTACACCACTAACAGGCTCAACATTTGCTTTCACATAATTATATCCGAGGAATAATTTCAAGTAATTAAACCGGTCGAGTCTTTTCCCTATAGTAAAGAAGTTACTGAAAATAGTATAGTCAAAATCACCATTGTAATATGACAAAAGTCTTTGACTCTTATTCTGGTATTTCTGGTATGCGCTGTGAAATGCGAAAAAAATATCCTCGTCTTCGATTAAATATGGATTATAATAATCAATTCTGTAATATGGATCATAACCAAATGCCGCGGTTGCTCTTATTGATTCATTTCTTCCTCTGAAATTTTTCCATCTTAGATAAACGCCGTATGAAGCAAATTTAAGACTACTATGGTTTAACCTCAGAAACGGAAACGGATAGATATACCACCCCTCTTTTACTTCGATGTAAATAATTGTCTTATTGCTCTCAAGAGCCGAAAAAACTTTAACATAACTGAATATCCTTAAGCTGTATAAACGTTCTTGATTATATGATAAGATATCAAGATTAACCGAATCTCCTACCGTAAAAGTCAACTCTCTTAAGATAACAAAGTCCTCAGTTATCTCATTACCCTTAATCTTGATAGAATCAATGATGAAATGATTTCTAAATTTAGAGTCTATGAAATCATCCTTAGCTGCAAGATGAGATTGTAAGAGAATATAAAAAAATATGAAGTATCTGAATAGTTTCATCTATCAAACGAAAAAAAAGAAATGACAGTATTACTGAAATGTTCCATCCACAATACTGTCATTATTATAAAAAATTACATTAAAGTTTATTTTTTACATTTTTGGTAAAGAATCTTCATACATGCATCCTGAATTACGCTTATCCCTTTTTCAATAACCGGTTCAACGGCTTCATCGTTGCGTATTCCCAATTGAAGCCACAATACTTTAGGATTCTTCTCTATTACATCAGGTATGATCTCGCTTATTGCTTCAGAACGTCTAAACACATCAACTATATCGATATCAAACGGGATGTCAACCAAACGCGGGTAAACCAGAATATTGCCGGCTATTGAAAAACCTGGATTTACACCGACAACTTTATATCCTTTAGAAGAAAGAAAATCAGAAATTGCTCTACTGGTCTTAGAGGGATTTTGAGAAATTCCAATAACTGCAATTGTCTTTGCACTGTTAAGAATTTCACATATTCGTTCTTTATTAGGATTCTCAATCATAATTTATTTTTTATCATATTCGGAAATCGGCAGACAACTGCATACCAAGTTACGATCACCATAGGCATTATTAATTCTACCCACACTTGGCCAGAACTTATTATCTCTGACCGATTGCAAAGGAAAAGCAGCTTTCTCCCTTGAATATTTATGATTCCAATTATCAGCTACAACATCTTCAGCGGTATGTGGAGAATTTTTTAAAACATTATCATCTTTATCTGTAATTCCTTTTTCAATTTCTTCAATCTCCTTCCTAATGGAAATCATAGCATTGCAGAATTTATCAAGCTCTACCATCGATTCACTTTCGGTCGGCTCAACCATCAATGTTCCTGGTACTGGGAACGAGACTGTAGGCGCATGATAACCATAATCCATAAGTCGTTTTGCTACATCTTCCACCTCAACACCCGCGGTAGTTTTGAAATTCCTTAGATCAAATATTAATTCATGACCGACAAAACCGTTTTTTCCGGTGTAGAGAACTTTGTAATACGGTTTCAAAACTTCCTTGATGTAATTAGCATTTAGAATAGCAATCTTAGTAGCATATGTTAATCCTTCATTGCCCATCATCTTTATATAACCATAAGAAATTGGAAGAATACTTGCACTCCCCCAAGGAGCTGCGGCAACTGCATTGATCGATTTTTCCGTTCCGATTTTTACAACTGAATGATCTGGTAGAAATTCTACTAAATGTTCGCTAACTGCAATAGGACCAACACCCGGTCCACCGCCGCCATGAGGAATGCTGAATGTTTTATGCAAATTAAGATGGCATACATCGGCACCTATCTCTTTTGGGCTTGTTAATCCAACTTGAGCGTTCATATTCGCACCATCCATGTAAACCAATCCGCCTTTTTCATGAATGATATTAGATATCTCTTTGATATTTTCTTCAAATACTCCGTGAGTTGAAGGATAAGTTACCATCAAGGCAGATAGAGTATCTTTAAATTGTTCTGCCTTTTTTCTTAGATCATCAACATCGATATTACCATGTTCGTCACATGCAACAACAAACACTTTCCCACCAGACATAACAGCACTTGCGGGATTTGTACCGTGAGCCGATGACGGAATCAAGATTACATTCCTTTGGCTCTCCCTTCTACTTTTATGATAAGCGCGAATGACCATTAAACCCGTATATTCACCTTGAGCCCCTGAATTGGGTTGAAGCGATACTGCTGAGAATCCTGTGATTTCACATAATTGCTTTTCAAGTTCTCTAAATAATTGCATATAACCTTCGGCTTGTTCCAGTGGTATGAATGGATGCAATTCACTGAACTCAGGTATTGCAATACCAAACATTTCCGAAGCTGCATTTAATTTCATCGTGCATGAACCGAGTGAAATCATAGAAGTCGTTAATGAAAGGTCTTTCTTTTCTAATCCTTTGATATATCTAAGCATCTCCGTTTCGGAGTGATAAGAATTGAAAACAGGATGCATCAAATAATCTATTTCTCTCTTTATATTATTTGACAAGTACGATTTACTTTCCGCCGTAAGATTTTTCAACTCAGCTATATCAAAAGAAGCATTTCGCATTTCAACAAAGATTTCGAGTATGTTCATAATGTCTTTGTAATTGGTAGCTTCATTTACTGAGATACCTATATTCATATTTTCAAAATATCTGAAATTGATTCTTCGTTCATTGGAAAGTATTTTGATTTTTTCAATTTCTTCATACGAATCAATTATTATTTTCAGCGTATCAAAATAATTATGATTTATCTGATGAATACCAAGGTTATTCAATCCTGCTTCCAATAAGGTAGTTAGATTATGAATTCGCTCTGCAATTGCTCTCAAACCTTTTGGACCATGGTAGACCGCATACATACTTGCCATGATTGCCAATAAAACTTGAGAAGTGCAAATATTGCTTGTCGCTTTCTCTCGCTTGATATGCTGTTCTCTTGTTTGAAGAGCCATTCTAAGCGCCCTTCTTCCCTTTGAGTCTATCGAGATACCTATAATTCTACCCGGAATATGTCTTTTATATTCATCCTTAGTAGCAAAATATGCAGCATGCGGGCCTCCGTATCCAATAGGAACACCGAAACGTTGTGTTGATCCAACTACTACATCCGAATTAAATACGCTTGGCGGCTTCAGTATTGAAAGACTGAGAAGATCAGCTGCAACAGCTTTCAATATTTTCTTTTCGTCCGCTCTTTTGAATAATTCCGAATAGTCTATAACTTCTCCATTATCATCTGGATATTGAACAAGCAAACCGAAAATGTCATCGGTAAAATCAATTTTAAGTGGATCACCAAATTTTAATTGAATATCAAACGTTTCAGCACGACTTTTCAAAACATCTTTCGTCTGGGGAAAACAACTCTCAGCAACAAAGAATACATTTGCATTTTTCTTTTCCGGTTTCCTAAGAGAATAAAGCATTCCCATTGCTTCTGCTGCAGCAGTAGCTTCATCCAAAAGAGAAGCGTTTGCAATTTCCATCCCGGTTAAATCTATTACCATAGTTTGGAAATTCAATAAAGCTTCCAACCTTCCTTGAGAAATTTCAGCTTGATAAGGAGTGTACTGAGTATACCACCCTGGATTTTCTAAAATATTTCTTTGAATAACTGGCGGTGTTATTGTCGGATAATATCCCATTCCAATATAAGATTTAAATATTTTATTCTTTCCAGCAAGATCTTTCAGATGATGTAAAAATTCAAACTCAGTCATCGGGTCATCTAATCTCAAACTCTTTTTCAATATAATATCGGAAGGAATAGTTTTTTGAATCATGTCATCTAATGAATCCACACCAATTTTCATTAACATTTTCTTTACTTGATCTTCATCAGGACCGTTATGGCGGTTCATAAACTTATCATAATTATCAAATATTTTCATAATTCGAAGCTCTGTAATATTGAACAAATGGTTTATTAAAATAATTAGTAAAAAATAAAGATTATGAATAATAAATATACGGAAATCCATTTAATTTGAAGTGGTAAAAACTAAGGTAGAATTTTGACTAGAGTGAAAATAAAATGTGAAAAGTTTAAAAAGTATTCAGCTCCTGAAAAGCAATTTTTGCGGCTTCTTGCTCAGCAGTTTTTTTACTCTTTCCTTTTCCAATTCCAAGAACTCTTTCTTCGATTAAGACTTGTACAGTGAAAACCTTATTGTGGTCAGGTCCTTCCTCTTCAATCACTTTATAGATCGGTGTTCCGAGTTCCCTTGCATGAGTAAATTCCAATAACTGGCCTTTATAATTATTATCAATACGATAATAGCCGGCAATAAGACTTGGCTCAATTATGTTTTTGGTAATAAACATCTTAGCTTTCTCAATACCGAGGTCTATATAAATTGCACCAATAAGAGCCTCCAAAGCATCGGCCATTATCGTTTTCATTCCTTCATCAGAATCTTTTATGAACCGGTCATTATAAAGCAGGAATTTTTGGAGTTTAATTTTCTTCGCAACTAACGCCAGTGCATCTCTATTCACAATGTGCGATCGCGACTTTGTGAGGAATCCTTCCTCTTTATTTCGAAAATTTCGAAAAAGATATTCCGCTACTATCAAACCGAGAACGGAATCGCCAAGAAATTCTAACCTTTCATTCGATTTGTCAATTTGATTCGAAATTTCGAGATATGAACGGTGTGTTAAAGCTTTGATGTAATATTCAGTATTGACAATGTTAAAACCTAAAAGCTTTTCAATAGATCTTATTTTTTCTTTAAAAAAAACCTCCGGCGAAACTTTGCCAGAGGTAAAAAAAATAAATTTATCCTTTAACCAGGAAAAAAACTTTTCCACTTCAACTATTCATTAAATTTTTTAAAGAGTAATGAGGCGTTATGACCGCCAAAACCAAAGGTGTTGCTGATAGCGTAATTTATATCTCGTTTAACTGCTTTGTTCGGTGTATAATTTAAATCGCATTCGGGATCAGGAACTGTGTAATTTATAGTAGGAGGTACAATCCCCTCTTTAATGGCCAAAATGGTAGCAACTGATTCAAGAGCACCTGCTGCACCAAGCAAGTGGCCTGTCATCGATTTTGTTGAACTAATTGCAAGTTTATATGCATGTTCACCAAATAAATTTTTGATTGCTATTGTTTCATGAAGATCATTTAACTGTGTAGAAGTACCGTGAGCATTGATATAATCCACATCTGTAATTTCAATTCCGCCGTCTTTTATTGCTTCACGCATTGATCGCCTGGCTCCGTCTCCTTCAGGTGCAGGAGCAGTAAGATGATGTGCATCTCCTGTTAAGCCAATGCCAATTATCTCCGCATGTATTTTTGCACCTCTTGAAATTGCGTGTTCGTATTCCTCGAGAATAATAGCACCTGATCCTTCTGCCATCACAAAACCGTTTCTTTCTTTATCAAAAGGCCTTGATGCTTCCATGTACCTGTCATTCCAGACTGATAAAGCCCGCGAGGCATTAAAACCTGCAATCGACAATGGAGTAATAGCTGCCTCTGAACCTCCTGCTATGATAATATCTGCTGATCCTCTTTGTACCATCACAAAAGCATCTGCTATAGCATGTGAAGAAGTAGCACAAGCCGAAGTTGTAGCATAATTAGGTCCTTTTAATCCAAAACGAATAGAGATCTGACCTGCTGCAATATCGGAAATCATCATTGGAATGAAAAAAGGACTTATCTTTTTAGGACCACCAATTATAAATTCTTTACACTGACTTTCAAAAGTATCCATTCCGCCAATACCACTACCGAATATAACTCCAACTCTTTCCTTATCAATTTTTTCTAAATTAAGTTGTGAATCATCCAATGCCATCTGCGATGATGCAATTGCATACTGGCAGTAAGGGTCCATCCTTCTTACGGCTTTTTTATCAATATAATTTTCGGCATTAAAATTCTTTACTTCGCAAGCAAACTTTGTGTCAAAGTTCGAAGTATCAAATTTTGTAATTAAACCTGCGCCGCTTTTCCCGGAGATCAATCCTTGCCAATATTCTTCAACATTATTACCAATAGGAGTTACAGCTCCCAAACCAGTAATTACTACTCGCTTTTTTTTCATAGTAATAGCCTATTTGGATTAGAAATATGAGACCACGGTTATCTCCGTGGTCTTAATCGTAGAAATTAATTTATTCCTTTTTCTTTCAAATACTTTATGGCATCGCCGACAGTGGATATTTTTTCTGCATCTTCATCAGGTATAGAAATACCGAATGTAGATTCGAAACCCATTACTAGTTCAACAATATCTAAAGAGTCAGCGCCTAAATCATTTGTAAAAGAAGCCTCAGGTGTAATTTGTGATTCTTCAACACCCAGTTTATCAACTATGATCTCTTTTACTTTTGCTTCAATATCCATAACGTACTCCTTGGTTGTTAGTTAATTAATTTATAATTTAATAAAAATTGAGAATTTACATTACCATTCCACCGTCAACGGTGATTACTTGTCCGGTTAAATAATCGGCATATTCACTGCACAGAAAACAAACAACTTTTGCAATATCTTCAGGTTTACCCATTCTCTTTAACGGAATTAAACTTAACATTGCTTCTTTTTGTTTTTCGTTCAATTTGTCTGTCATTGAAGTCTGAATGAAACCGGGTGCTATAGCATTTACCGTAATATTTCTTGAAGCTAATTCTTTTGCGTTGGATTTGGTCATCCCGATTATCCCGGCTTTGGAAGCAACATAATTTGCTTGGCCAGCATTACCAATTATGCCCACAACCGATGCGATATTTACAATTCTCCCATACCTTTGGTTCATCATCGGTTTTAAAACTGCTTTAGTATAATTAAAAACACTTTTCAAATTAACTTGAATAACTTTATCGAAATCTTCTTCAGACATTCTAAGCAACAGATTATCCTTAGTTATTCCTGCATTGTTCACTAGAAAATCAACACCACCTAACTTTTCAACCGCAAAATCTATTGTAGCTTGTGCGTCGGTAAATGAAGTTGCATCTGCTTTGAAAGCATAAATCTTGGAATCGTTAGACGTTAATTCTTTTTTTATATCTTCTGTTAATTGTTCGGGAGTTTCATCACCGAAAACAATATCTGAAAGAATGACATGACATCCGTGATTAGCTAATTCTTTAACAATAGCTCTTCCTATTCCTCTAGAACCACCAGTTACGACAGCTTTTTTATTCTGAAAATTCAAGACTTCCCACCCTTATTTTGTTTGGTTAAAAATTCAATTCGATATTTTTCTATTTCCTTAAACCCTTCTTCACCCAATAAATACTTTATCTCTTCTTTACAGCTATCATAAATTGTTGACGATTGATTCTCCATTTTACTGCAATAATGCATACTATTCATATGACCATCATCTATAGTAAGAGCACCTTCGCAGATAACTAAGGGAAATAATATACAATATAATGGTTTATATTTCCACCAATTTTCCGTTTCGTCCATTGCGATTTTTTGAAGTGTACAAAAGCCTAGTTTATCCAAGAAAACGCATTTGCCGTTATAAATTTCTGTCCCAATGGCGATGCCTGATTCAAAATCATTGTCCTTTTCAGGCTTTTCAAACCAATTGCTCACGTCCTTTGTTTGCGAGTCGTCCATCATTTTGATGATCTTATCCTTCATCTGCAAGATAGCTTCATATTCTTTATAATCTGCATAGACACCATAATAACAACATTCTCCAAAACAAACATTTGCATCGCAACACTGTACAAATTTTTCGGTAAATATAATCGGATCAATAAATAATCTATTAATTTTCTTCTCAAATTTTTGAGGCATTATACAAACCTTTCTACATCACAAAGCTTATCTATACCATATACTTTTATATCCGGATTTATTCTTTTCACCAAACCAAGTAGAACTTTTCCAGGTCCGATCTCAATAAATTCATCAGCACCATCATTTATCATATTAATAATTGTTTCTTCCCATCTAACCGGTGCATTTAGTTGAGCTAATAGCAAATCTTTTATCTCAGCTTTTTGTGTTGTAGGTTTTGCTGTAACATTTGCATATACTGGGACTATAGCATCATAAATTTCAGCTTTATCTAATTTTTCTTTCAACTTATCACTTGCACTTTGCATTAAAGGTGAATGAAATGCTCCACTTACGACTAATTGTTTTACTAATTTGGCACCGTATTTCTTGCACAATTTTATTACTTCAGTTACACCTTCAATTGAACCTGAGATAACGATTTGCCCCGGTGAATTGAAATTAGCACATTGCACAATACCTTTTTCCGATGCTTCTTTGCATATCTCAATTAATTTATCCTCAGAGAGACCGATAACAGCTGCCATCGTACCTGGTTGTTCTATTCCTGCCTGTAGCATGAACTGTCCACGGAACCTAACAAGTTTAACCGCTTCTTTAAATCCCATCGCTTTTGCTGCAACAAGAGCAGAATATTCACCTAAAGAATGACCTGCTACCATCTCGGGTTGAAGCTCATTTAACAAACTTGTAATTATCATGCTATGTATGAAAATTGCAGGCTGAGTAATATCTGTTTGTTTTAGTGCCTCATCAGGACCCTCAAACATAATTTTCGAAATCTCAATACCAATAGTTTCCTCAGCTTCTCTAATCATTTTTGCAGCAATATCGGAACCTTCAAATAAATCCTTAGCCATTCCCACATATTGAGAACCCTGTCCAGGAAAGATAAATGCCCTTTTACCCATTAGTTCATACTCCAGACTAAATAAATAGCTCCCCAAGTATAACCGGCACCGAAAGCTGACAGAATTAATTTATCTCCTTTTTTCAATTTTCCATTCCTATAATATTCTGTAAGACACAAAGGAATAGTAGCTGCGGTAGTATTTCCATATTTATCGATGTTGACCATTACTTTATCTTTCGAAAGTCCCATCCTTTCAGCAGTTGCATCGATAATTCGTAAATTTGCCTGATGCGGTACTAAATAAGCAATATCTTCGGATTTAAGACTATTTCTATTCATAATATCTACAGAAATATCCGCCATACCTTTTACTGCAACTTTAAAAACAGTTTTACCATTTTGATAAACATAATGCCAGCGGTTGTCAACGGTTTCATGTGAGGTAGGATTAAGAGTGCCACCTGCTTTCATATGCAATGCATCTTTGCCTCCTCCATCTATAAACAACAAGGAATCTTGTACTCCTAAAGACTTATCCGTCGTAGGTTCAAGGAGAACTGCTGACGCACCATCACCAAAGAGTATGCAAGTATTACGATCTGAGAAATCTATAATTGAAGTCATTTTATCAGCACCAACCACGATAACTTTTTTATATGCTCCGCTTTCAATTAATGCAGCGCCGCTTTTAAGTGCGAATAAAAATCCCGAACACGCACCTGATAAATCATAACCCCACGCATTTTTAGCACCAATCTTTTCCTGAACTAAACATGCAGTAGATGGGAAAAACATGTCGGGTGTTACCGTTGCAACGATAATCACATCTATTTCGTTTGGGCTTAAATCAGTTGTTTGCATCAAATCATCCATAGCCTTAACAACCATGTCGCTAGTTGGACCATTTTCAAACATTCTTCTTTCTTTAATGCCGGTACGCATCGTAATCCACTCATCACTTGTATCAACAATTGATTCGAAGTATTTATTATCTAGAACTTTATCGGGAACGTACATCCCAACACCAGTAATAACAGTATTAATCTTTCTATTATTTGTCTGCATAGGATTTAAGTGTATCCTTAAATGTCTGAATTAAATTTTTATCGTACATCTCCTTAGCTCGAAGAATCATATTTTTTATTGCTAGCGGCGAACTGGAACCGTGTCCTATAATACAAATTCCATTTACACCCAAGAGCGGTACACCTCCATAATTTTGATAATCTAAATCCTTCAATACTTTCTTAAGCGTACCCTTCATTGAAAGTACTTTCAACTTATTCACTAAACTCTTATCGGCAAAGGATTTCGTTTTAGCTTTGAGAAAACCGATAATACTTTCTGCAAACTTTAGAATAATATTCCCAATGAAACCATCACATACGACAACATCTGCAGTTCCTTTTAAGATATCTCTTCCTTCAACATTCCCAATAAAGTTTAATTCGGATTCTTTTAATAATTTATACGTACCGAGAGTAACCTCATTCCCCTTCGATTCTTCTTCACCAACACTTAATAATCCGACTTTTGGATTTTTAATTTGATGAATCTCGCGGGCAAATATCGATCCTAGAACGGCATACTCGAACAGATGTTTAGATTTACTGTCTACAGACGCCCCAACATCATAAACAGAGCAGGTACCTCCGGTTTGTGTGGGCATTGCTGCACCGATAGTAGGACGGCTCACACCTTCAATTCGCCCAATAATAAATGTAGCAGCAGCAAGAACGGCTCCTGTATTTCCTGTACTAACAAAAGCATGTGCTAAACCGTCCTTAACCAGTTTCGCTCCTTTTACTAACGATGAATCAGATTTGGTTTTTAAAACAGCCGTAGGACTGTCGTACATATCAACCACTTGTTCGGCATCGATTATTTGGTCATGATTAAATTTTAAACCGTTTATTTCGATTGCCTTCAGGATTTCCTCTTTTTTCCCAACAAGAAAAACCTCTACATCCGGATCTTCATTCATTGCCTGGAACGAACCTAGGATTTCATTATTAGGAGCAAAATCCCCACCCATGGCGTCAATCGCTATTTTGCACTTTAAATTATTCTTCAATTCACTCATGAACTGATAGTTTAAGATTCGGGTACAAACATTGATCGGCTTGCATAATAACCGCAGCTTGGACATGCACGGTGACTTAATTTCAATTCACCGCAATTTGAACATGTACTAAGTGAGGGAGGAGCAGCTTTGTAATGAGTTCTTCTTTTATCTCTTCTTGACTTAGATATTCTTCTTTTCGGATGTGCCATTTCTTTCTATCCTTCTTAATTAATTTATTGTTTTTTCAATTTTTTTAATGGTTCCCAAATAGAATCATTTATTTCTACTTTACATTCACATTGTTTTTCATTCAAGTTCACACCGCATTTTGGACAAAGACCTTTACAATCTTCACTACATAATTTCTTCATTGGCAATGACAACTCACAATATTCTGTTACTTCTTTCGATAAATTGATTCTATCGATTTCATGCGATATATACTTGATATTCAAATCATCAGAAACTTCTTCAACTTTTTCAAATAAATATGTAATCTTAAAACTATTTGTTAACAACCCATTAAATTCATCATTGCATCTATCACATACCATCTTAGCGTTAGCTTCAATTTTACAGTCAAGATAAATCTGGTGAAAAGATTTATCCATTTTACATTTTAGGACAACATCCCCAGTAACTTCTTTATCCAGCCCAAGGTCTTTAGATGGTTTATTCAATTCTATGTAATGAACACCGTCAGGATAACTTACAAATCTAATCATCATGTCACTACTGTCCAAAAATAAGTTGGTTAATATATAAATTGAATCTTTTATAAGCAAGAAATCTCATATATTCGTTATATTACACAAAAGGTGTACTAGAATTTAGCAAATAATTTACTTTTGCCGGAAAATATTCCTTATACAAAATCTTTCAATTTCGTAAATTATCATTTGAAATAAGTCAATATAATAAGAGCAAGTCATTTGGCTTAAGAATATATAATTCAATAAGGGATAACAAATGCCCATATTAACTTCATTGCTCGCCGCTATAATACCAATGTTGCTGTATTTGATAATTATTTGGAGAATGGATAAATACGAGCGTGAGCCGTTAAAATTAGTTGTTTACCATTTTCTTTGGGGAGCAGTAGGAGCTATAATCTTTGCTCTTTTAGGTGATGTATTACTTTCATATCAATTCGAAAAGTTTATTGCAAACCAACAAACATTGTCATTAGTCGAGACAATATTAATTGCACCTTTCGTTGAAGAAATAACAAAAGGATTCTTTCTTGTTCGCACTATTGCCAGCAGAAAATTTGACAACTTGACCGACGGTTTGGTTTACGGTGGTGCAATCCCGGGACGGGAAGTACGACAAGGATCTACTATGACGGAGAACTTTTTGTACTTCCTTGCATATGGGAATACTGTTGATTCATGGATTGCATTTGTTATAATAAGATCCGGTTTTTCAGCTGTGATGCATTGTATTGCCACCGCTTCATTTGGGGCATTCTTAGGCATGGCAAAATTCTCTTCTCCTTTTGGAAAAACAGTTCTCCCCTTTTGTGGATTGTTATTGGCTATGTTTATCCACTTTCTCTGGAATCTCAGTGTTAGTTTTCAAGAAACATATTTACTCGGATTTATTTTTATTCTTGTAATAATAATAACTTTTTTCATTACGTTCTTCTTCTCCTTAAGAAAGGAAAAGGAAATTATTATTAAGGAATTGATCGAAGAGGTTAAAGAGAACAGATTGCCTGAAGCTTATATCTCAATTTTAAGTTCTCAAAAAAGAAGGAAGGCAGGCTGGATTGCAGAAGAAATTAGGAAAGATTTTATTAACGCAGCGGTCAAACTTGC
Source organism: uncultured Melioribacteraceae bacterium (assembly GCA_964554135.1). GTDB lineage: Bacteria > Bacteroidota > Ignavibacteria > Ignavibacteriales > Melioribacteraceae > CAZKNM01. The sequence goes on along the minus strand of CAZKNM010000008.1, from coordinate 16,427 downwards.
ATTTAGAAAAACACAGTACAAACATACATTCGGTAAAAATAAAATGTTTTACTGGGATGAAGTATTGATATATCGCGATAGACTAAAGCAGATTATTGAACAAAGTATGCAAACCATTTCAGACTAAAATATATCGGGGTTAAAATTGCGCGCAGTAGGATTTTTTGGTGGTACATTCGATCCGATTCATAATGGTCATATGATTACAGCTCAATCAGTTTTGAAACTCCGTAATTTAGAAAAGATTATTTTCGTACCCTGTTATATATCTCCTCTCAAACAAGATGTTATAAATTCCGAAGCCCATTATAGATTAGAAATGCTTCAACTTGCCTTAGAAGATAGGAAGAATTTTGAATTATCAAATTATGAAATTGACAAAGGTGGTATCTCATATACCATCGATACAATAAAGTATATGCGCGAAAAATATAAAAATATTGAACTTATCATCGGATATGATAATCTCATAGCATTTGAAAAATGGTACAAACCGGATGACCTATTTAAGCTATGCAAAGTAATAGTAATGAAACGGACTGTTGATACTTCGACAGAAACGAATAAATATTTTTCGCTTGTAGAATTTGTAAATACACCAACGATCGAGATCTCTGCAAGTGATATACGAGAACGTGTTAGATCAAATTTGTCAATCGATTATCTTGTTCCTGACAGAGTAAAAGAATATATTTATAGAAAAGGTTTGTACAAAAAAAATAATAAATTATGATTGATTCTTCTCTTTTAGAAAAATTAACAGAAAAAGATAAGCGTACAGTATCAAGGTGTATTTCGATTGTTGAATCGGAGAATTTGAATTCCATTGAGTTACTAAAAGAAATATATTCAAAAACATTCAATTCTTATAGAATTGGGATAACCGGTCCGCCTGGCGCCGGCAAGTCTACTCTAACCAACCATTTAACAAAACTTTTTCGAAAACAAGGAAAGACAGTCGGAATTATTGCTATTGATCCTACTAGTCCCTTCACAGGTGGAGCTTTGCTAGGCGACAGAGTAAGAATGAGTGAAATTGGAAGCAACGAAGGTGTTTTTATAAGAAGTATGGCTACAAGAGGAAGTTTGGGAGGTTTAAGTAAAAAAACAATTGACGCTGCGGACGTACTCGCTGCAGCAGGCTACGAGTATATTATCATGGAAACTGTCGGTGTCGGTCAATCTGAACTAGATATCGCCAAGGCTGCGGATACGACAATTGTTGTTCTTGTCCCCGAATCCGGAGATTCTATTCAGGCTATGAAAGCAGGTTTAATGGAGATAGCCGATTTCTTTGTATTGAACAAAAGCGATAGGCCAGGTGCGGAAAGCGCTCAAACAGCAATAAAAACTATCCTAATGTTTAAGGAACATAAGGAAAATGATTGGCATCCGAATATAATAAGATCTATCGCTTCGGAAAATATCGGTATCGAAGACATTGCAGCTGAAATTGAAAAACATCGGTCTTTCCTTTCTCAAAATCAAATGATTCGTTTAAAGAGAGAGAAAAATATTAAGTTGAGAATCAAAGAGATTGTAAAAAATTTTCTAACTGAAGATTTATGGAATAAGGAAAGAGAGAACCGCTTGAATAACTCTATCAACAAAGTTGTTGCTGGAATAATTTCTCCTTACACTCTTGCTGAAGAGATGATAAAAGATTACAAAGAAGAAATTCAATAATAAATTTTTTCTTTCGGATTTTATATTGCTTATTCATTTAATTCAACAACCAAGGTATAAGTATGAGAAAATTGGAATCAAAACTTAAAAAGGATAAGGCCTATCTTGTTAGAGAAGATTTTTATAAAAATCTTATTCGGAAGCTAAATGGTATCCACGAAAAGATAAAATTAGGTGGTGGTCAAAAGTTAATCGACAAACAGCATGAGAAAGGAAAATTAACTGCCCGCGAAAGAATAGCAAAATTAATTGATGAAGGATCCTCATTCCTCGAATTGAACACCTTCGCTGCTTATGATATGTATAACGAATACGGTGGAGCTCCGTGTTCGGGTACAATATTTGGGATCGGTAGAATTCACAATAGAGACTCTGTAATTGTTGCGAACGATGCTACGGTAAAAGCAGGAGCCTGGTTTCCGATTACTTGTAAGAAAAACCTACGCGCACAGGAAATTGCCATGGAAAACAAAATTCCTATAATTTATTTAGTAGATAGTGCCGGTGTTTTTCTTCCTTTACAAGAAGAGATTTTTCCGGATAAAGAACACTTCGGGCGAATATTCAGAAATAACGCTGTAATGTCTTCAATGGGCATTCCTCAAATTTCTGCGATAATGGGACCATGTGTCGCCGGTGGCGCGTATTTGCCTATCATGAGTGATGAAGCATTAATTGTTGAAGGTGAGGGTTCGGTATTTTTAGCAGGTGCTCATCTCGTACGGGCCGCAATTGGTGAAGTGATAGACAATGAAAGTTTAGGCGGTGCACGTGTTCAATCAAATATATCGGGCGTTACAGATTATATTATGAAAAACGATGAAGAATGTTTGAATCAAATTAGAAGTTTGGTAAATAAGTTCGGGAAAAGATCAACTGCCGGATTTGACAGAATAAAATCCAAATCCCCTGCCTATGACATAAAGGATATTTACGGGCTACTTCCCGAGGATCAAATAAAACCCTATGACACCTACGAGTTATTAGCACGCATTGTAGATAATTCCGAAATCGATGAGTATAAAGGAGGTTATGGTAAAACGTTGATCACTGCTTATGCTAGGATTGATGGATGGGCAGTCGGAATTGTAGCCAACCAAAGAAACATTGTTAAAACTGAACAAGGGGAAATGCAGATAGGTGGTGTGATATATTCCGATAGCTCCGATAAAGCAACAAGATTTATTATGAATTGCAATCAGAAGAAAATTCCTCTCGTATTTCTACAGGATGTAACTGGATTTATGGTCGGAAGCAAAGCAGAACATGGGGGAATCATCAAAGATGGAGCTAAGATGGTTAACGCTGTTGCAAATTCGGTTGTTCCGAAAATAACAATCATTACCGGAAACAGTTTCGGTGCGGGTAACTACGCAATGTGCGGTAAAGCCTACGATCCAAGGTTCATATATGCCTACCCGAATGCAAAGATTTCCGTCATGGGTGGAAACCAGGCAAGCAGTGTTCTCCTGGACATTAAAATAAAGCAAATTCAAAAAGAGAATAAAGAATTTACCGACGAAGATAAAAAGAAACTACTTGAAGAAATAACTCAGTCATATGAAAGTAAAAGCATTCCTTTTTACGCTGCAGCTAGATTATGGGTGGATGAAATTATTGATCCGCTGCTAACACGTGAATACATTTCAAGATCAATCGAGGCGGCAAATAATAACGATCGAATTCCACCTTTTAATGTAGGAGTGATTCAGACATAAAAATCAACATCCAATTAATCTAGAAATGACCAACTTTTGTATTTCCGAAGTACCTTCTCCTATCTGAAGCAATCTCTGGTCACGATAAAATCTTTCCACATCATATTCTTTCATCAAACCATAACCACCGTGTATTTGAACAGCTTCGTCCGCTACTTCTTTCGCAATTTCGGAACAATAAAGTTTAGACATAGCTGCTTCCTTTGTATACGGCATTTTATTCTCGTAGAGCCAACATGCTTTGTATAAAAGATTCCGTGCTAATTCAATTTTCAAAACCATATCAGCAAGCTTAAAAGCAATTACTTGAAATTTGCATATTGGCTTGCCAAACTGTTTTCTTTCTTGAGAGTATTTCAATGCAAGTTCATACGCACCTTGAGCTAATCCCAAACCCATGGCTGCTATTGATAACCTTCCGTTATCAAGTGTACTCAACATTATATGGGAACCCTCCCCAACTTTACCTAGAAGATTTTCTTTTGGTACTTTGCAATTATCAAAATAAAGTTCGGCGGTGTTGGAGGCTCTCCACATCATCTTATCATGCATCTCTATTGCTTTGTATCCAGAAGTTCCTTGCTCTACAATTATGGTAGAAAATTCTTTGTTACTATCTTTTTCACCCGTCACCACTTGCACTGTTGTACCAAGGGTAATGTCTGTCGCACCGTTTGTAATGAATATTTTTGAACCATTGATTACCCATTCGCTATTTTCTAATACAGCCTTTGTCTTCGTTCCGCGTGAATCTGACCCAGCATCCGGTTCTGTAAGACCGAACGACCATAAAGCTTCACCCGTACATAATCTAGGTAGATATTTCTTTTTCTGTTCTTCAGTCCCATACTGATAAATTGGTCCTATCCCAAGTGAATTATGTGCAGCGAGTGTGGCGGCATGCGATCCGTCTACACGAGCAATTTCTTCTACTGCAATGATATAAGATAAGATATCTGTTCCTTGGCCTCCATATTCAGGAGAAACATTCATACCGAATAATCCCAACTCTCCCATTCCTTTTGTTAATTCCTTCGAGAAATGAGCTTTCTCATCTAACTCTCGAGCTTTTGGTTTGATTTCTTTCTCTGCGAAATCACGAACTGTTTCTTTTATTAAATTGTGTTCTTCGCTGAGTTTAAAATCCATTTCGTCCCTCTCGCTTATGAATATTTATCTGACTTAATTATTAATTTCTTTGGCAACTGAAAAAATATTAAATTAAATGAAGATGTATAAGAATCAAAAGTAAGAATCAACCATAATTCTCTCAAAAACAAATTAACACTTAATTTTTGTTTATTCAATAGAATATTAACTTCATATTATCTGTAAAGTATTAATGCTTATGATGATTGCAATAAATAAATATTTCTTATTATTTGTTACCTTATTCAGCCTTAATTTGTATGACATTGCTAAAACTTATGCCCAAAATAACGACAAGAATGATCTGCATTCTGGACTAGTTTATCTTTCAAATTTTATAGTCTCAGATCGGTTTCGAGTAATGAAAGAAAACTGCGATAATTTAGTACTTGTTGATACCCTATACCTAAGAGCTCTAGACTATTTAAATAGAGACACGTCGGAAGCACTACTAGCTCTTACGTTTGTAACACTTCCATATAAAGAAATACTAATAACAGTTCCAATAATAGATATAAAAATTACTCTATCTATTCCCTTGGTCATTGAGATAGATTTTGAACAAAGAAGAAATAATTTACCATCCGAATTTCTTATAGACTCCCCTTTATCAGCCGATAGTGATAAAGACAAACTTCCTCATTTTTTCGGATCTGCTTTCCTTGCATATAACTTGGACTTCTTCAATTTTTCGAAATTTATAAGTATCTTAATAGAGTTGTTCGAAGAGACTTTAAGGGTGGAAGGCCAAATTGATCCAAGAGATATTAGGATAAATTCTTTGGGAGAACTATTTGGGAAACAACTTTTAAAAAACAAAAATATATTTCCGTCTCAAGTTCTTTCATTAAACGAGTTATTATTCATTAAATACAAGTTTTTATAACATTTATTTATTCAATTATGAAATCAATTTTAATTATTGACGACGAACGGGAGATTTGCGAAAGTATAAAAATGATCCTCGAATATGAGGATTATCATGTCGAATATACTATCGACTCAAATATTGGCTTGGAGAAACTCGAAAACTTCAGTTATGATACTCTTCTATTGGATATTCAGATGCCAGGGAAAAACGGTTTTGAAATCTTAAATTGGTTGAAAGAACACAATATCGACATAACGGTTGTTATGATTTCTGCATTCAGCAGTCTTGAGAATGCAGTAAAAGCTGCTAAGTTAGGCGCTTTTGATTTCATTGAAAAACCAATCGATCGTGATAAACTATTAATCAGTGTTCGAAATGCTGTAGGACAATCCAATTTACTCAAAGAAAATAAAAAATTAAAAAAAGATCTTATTAGCGAAGAGACAATAATTGGAAAGAATAAGTCGTTATTAAATGTTCTTGAGATTATTGATCGTGTTTCTCAAACTGATGCTCGTATTCTGATTACAGGTGAAAATGGAACAGGTAAAGAATTAGTAGCCCGTGCAATTCATCGCAAAAGCAAACGAAGCAATAAAGATTTAGTTGAAGTTAATTGTGCAGCAATTCCAAATGAATTGATTGAATCAGAATTATTCGGACATGAAAAAGGTTCGTTTACTGGTGCGATTAAACAAAGAATCGGGAAATTCGAACAGGCACATAATTGTAACTTGTTTTTAGATGAAATTGGCGATATGAGTATTCAAGCACAAGCAAAGGTTTTAAGAGCAATAGAAGATGGAAAAATTGAAAGAGTTGGGGGTAGTACAAAAATCGATGTCGATGTAAGAATTATTGCGGCAACAAATAAAGAAATTAAAGAAGAAATCAAAAACGGTAATTTTAGAGAGGATTTATTCCATAGACTTAATGTAATACCGATACACGTTCCCCCACTTCGTGAAAGAAAAGATGATATTCCCTTGCTTATTAATCACTTTTCAAACCTAATCTGTGAGAAAAATAGATTTTCCAAAAAGAGTTTTTCTAAAGGAGCAATTGAAGTATTACAAAATATGCAATGGACAGGTAACGTTAGGGAATTGAGAAACTTAATTGAAAGAATTGTCATTATGATTCAGAAGGAAGAAATAAATGAAAAAGATGTGCTCAGTTTAGTACCTCCATCTAAATCGAGTATTGATGATATTTTAAACGTTGGAAATTCTTTCCAAGAATTTAAGGAAAAAGCTGAACGTGCTTTCATATTAAAACAACTTGAAGCAAATAATTGGAACATTAGTAAATGCTCAGAAGTACTTGGAATCCAGCGTAGTCATCTCTATAGTAAAATGAAAAAATATGTAATAGAAAAAGGAAATTACTAATGGCAAATACGATCTTTTCTAAAATAATTAACAAAGAAATCCCTGCTGATATAGTATATGAGACAGAAGCAATTTTAGCGTTTAGAGATATTAATCCGCAAGCTCCAATTCATATCCTTATCATACCTAAAATTGAAATTCCAACTGCAAAAGATATTAATGTAGAGAAGCATGCAAAATTATTGGGCCAATTGTTTGACGCTGCAAATAAAATTGCAGAAAAAGAAAATATTGCGGAGCAAGGTTTTAGGTTAGTTATAAATTGTGGAAAAAACGCCGGTCAAGAAGTATATCATCTTCATATGCATTTATTAGGTGGAAGAAAAATGAACTGGCCCCCCGGTTGAGTATATTTTATCGGTTGATAGCTTTATCGGCAATGTCCATTCTATAATAAATGTTTTGAAAGTTTATCTTACCCAAAGCGTCATAAGCAATTTTTTTGCAATAAGTTAAATTGTTTGCCGGACTAAATCCGGTTATTCCTAATACTCTACCTCCATTGGTTACGATCTTTCCCTCAATTTCTTTTGTACCAGCATGATAAATGATAACTGATTCATTGTGTATTTGATTCAGACCTTGTATTTCAAATCCTTTATCATATTTATCAGGATACCCACCCGAAGTAGCTATTACACATACAGCTGAACCATTGTTATATTTTATAGCATTTTTATCAATATTGCCAATTGAAGCCGAGAACAAAAGTTTTAGAAAATCCCCCTCCAATACAGGTAGAACTGCCTGAATCTCCGGATCACCAAACCTACAGTTATATTCTACTACTTTCGGTCCATTCTTAGTAATCATTAATCCACAATATAAACAGCCAGTATAGAATTTTCTTTCTTTTGATAAAGCGGCAATTGTAGGTTTAATAATAGTATCTTCTATTACTATCAACATTTCATTAGTAATTATGGGGGCAGGAGAATATGCTCCCATACCTCCGGTATTTTTCCCTTTATCTCCATCAAAAATCCTCTTGTGATCTTGAGATGACGGTAATATTACATATTCTTTTCCATCAGTAATAGCAAATATTGATGCTTCCTCTCCTTCCATATATTCTTCAATAACAATGGTTTCTCCAGATTCACCAAAAATTCTTTGAGAGAAACAATCATCTATAGCTTTTAATGATTCTTGTTGATTCTCACAAATTAGCACTCCCTTTCCTGCAGCAAGACCTGAAGCTTTAATTACAACAGGATAACCGATTTTATCTGCATAAGTTACAGCATCTTTATAATTAGATTTGTGAAATACTCCAAAATCAGCAGTAGGTATATTATACATTCTCATCAATTCCTTGGCAAAAGATTTCTCTCCCTCAATTAAGGCTGCCTCAGCATTAGGGCCAAACACAGTAATCTTATTATCTCTTAGATTATCAGCTAATCCTTCTACAAGAGGCTGCTCCGGTCCAATAATAACTAAATCAATTAAATTTTCTCTGCAAAAGTTGATAATATTCTTACGATTAGAAAGATCAATGTTAATATTCTCGCCAAGTGATTTTGTACCAGGATTTCCTGGGATTATATATAGTCTCTTCAGTAGTTCACTTTCACTTACTTTAAGGGCAATTGCATGCTCTCTTCCCCCAGATCCAAGAATTACAACTCTCATGAAACGTCTCTAGTAATAAATTGAAATTGTTTTACTAACTGCTCTGTTAAATATTTTCTCTCGTGTTGACGAATAAATTCTTCGTTTGGTAATGGAAGTTTTCCTTCACAATACAATATGTACATATGTACAAGCATACATTTTATTTTCTCTATGTCATTATAATCAGTAATAAATGATGCGCCATATTCTTCGGCTGCCGTTCTTGAAGCTCCTTCAGGAAATGTAACAAAGATTGGTTTTCCCGAACCAAAATATTCAAACAATTTTCCCAAGGAGACTGTGTTGATATTCGGACTATTTCCCAACATTGCCCATAAAATATCGCTGAATACCAACTGTCTTACTGAATCTCTATGATTTAAATAACCAATTTCTGTTACATATTCTCCCAAACCATATTTTCTTACAAGTTTAGCATTTTCTTTTCTGAAATGTCCAACAAAAATGAATTCAATATTTTGAGCAATATCTGGTCTTTCTTCAAGTAATTGTTTGAATGCTTTAAAAAGATATTTTGGAGTGATGCTTTCATAAAAAATACCAGTATAAGTAATTCGCATCTTGCGATTATTCGTTTTAAAATTCCTCAACTCAGCAAAGTCTTCTTCATCAAAACCATGTGGAATTATCACAATGTTATTATATTCTAGAAAAGGGTAGGTAGTAATAAGCTTCTCCTTAATCTTTCGATTGACTACCACAATTCCATCAGCCGATCTAAGAGCTATTGATTCAAGTTTTTTATGCTTGAATTTGTGAAAGGGAGTTGGATAAAAAGCAAAATGATTTCCGAACCATAAATCTCTATAATCGACAATTAGAGGAATATCAAATTTCTTCTTTAACTTAACTGCCATATTAAAGGACGAAAAAGGTGGGATTGAAACAAAAATAATGTCATAATTTTCTTTTTTAAGGATTGATTCAGCTACCTTAAAAGCTTTTTTAGCCCAACTTTTTTTATTGTCGGGAATAAATATAGTTTGACTTATAAGTCGAAAGAATTTACGAATAAATTCCAAAGGCATTTTAATGGTACCAAATCTTGAAAACAGAGAATTAATGTCTAATCCTTCAGTACGAATAATTTTAATATTGGCTTTTTCTGCCTCTTCAAGCAATGATCTATCATGAGCAAAGTATACTGTTTTCCCTGTTGTCAGAACCGTTGGGTACCAATTATAATAACTCATATACTTTGTAAATTTAAGAGTGCGCTGAACACCGCTTAAACCCATCGGAGGATAGTAATATGCAATTACAAGTGCTTTAAATTTTTGATCGTTCATAATACAATTAAAATCTTCGTTTCGTCTGATAGTTAGGAGATTCTTCTGTAATAAGTATGTCGTGAGGATGGCTTTCTCTCAATCCTGCTGAAGTTATCTTCAAAAAATTTGCTTTTGTTTTCAAGTGGTGAATAGTCTTTACTCCACAATAACCCATTGCAGAACGAAGCCCTCCGATAAATTGATAAATAGTATCAGCTAATTCTCCTTTATAGGGAACTCGTCCTTCAACACCCTCTGGCACAAGTTTTTTGAAATCATCTTCGACATCCTGAAAATATCTATCACTACTCCCTCTTTTCATAGCTCCCAGAGAACCCATACCGCGATACACTTTAAAACTTCTTCCCTCAAAAAGAACTTTCTCGCCTGGGGTTTCTTCTACACCTGCAAACATACCCCCAATCATCACTGTATCCGCACCAGCCGCTATTGCTTTGGGAACATCCCCTGTTTGTTTGATTCCACCATCTGCAATTATCGGAATCCTTTTGCTTTTAATTGCATTATATACATTCATAATAGCACTAATTTGCGGAACCCCTACACCGGCAATAACTCTCGTTGTACAAATTGATCCAGGACCAACACCAACTTTCACCGCATCTACACCACATTCTATCAATTCTTTTGCAGCCTCACCGGTTACAATATTTCCAGCTATCAGTTGTAAATTTTTACATTTCTTACGGATTGATCTTATCATTTTTAATACACCTTCAGAGTGTCCATGGGCTGTATCAACTACAATCACATCAACATTAGCAACTATCAACGCTTCCACTCGTTCCAGTGTGTCTTCCGAGATACCGACTGCTGCACCAACTCTTAATCTTCCCAGTTCATCTTTTGATGCATTCGGATATTTTTTCTTTTTAGTAATATCTTTATATGTAATTAAACCTTTCAATCGACCTGCTTTATCGACAACAGGAAGTTTTTCAATTCTATACTTGTGTAATATTTTTTCAGCTTCTTCAAGTGTAGTACCAGTTGGCGCGGTTATCAAATTTTCTTTTGTCATCAAATCACTTACTCCAAGATTCAGATTCGGTTCAAAACGTAAGTCTCTATTCGTCAAAATTCCAATTAACCTGTTGTGGTCATCAACTATTGGAATACCGGATATTTTGTACTTCGACATCAATTGTTCCGCTTCTCCAACGGTTTTATCTACCGTGAGAGTAATAGGGTTATGAATCATACCGCTTTCAGATCTTTTTACTTTATCAACCTCATCAGCTTGCATTTCAATCGGTATATTTTTATGAATGATACCAATGCCGCCCTGAGCTGCCATTGCAATAGCCATCCTCGATTCGGTTACCGTATCCATAGCTGCGGATAAAAAGGGAATGTTTAATTTGATTTCACGGGTTAGATATGAGGAAATTTCGGTTTCTCGAGGTAACACTTTAGATTTCGCTGGTATAAGAAGAACATCATCGAATGTCAAACCTTCGAATTCAATTTTAGTTTTAGGCATATATTCCTCAAATATTTGATTCAAATATGAAGTCAATCGAATGCAGCATGTCCCGTTATATCTTCACCAACAATCAAAGTATGCATCTCATGCGTACCTTCATATGTTTTTACAGATTCAAGATTAGCAGAATGCCGCATTATTGGATATTCATCCAAAATTCCGTTAGCTCCCAAAATTTCACGAGCCATTCTTGCAGTATCCAAAGATTTTTCGCAGTTATTTCTTTTCGCCAAAGATATATGCGTATGTTTTGCTTTGCCTTGATCTTTCAATTTTGCCAATTGTAGATTCAGTAGCTGCGCTTTGGTTATTTCCGTAAGCATTATGACAAGTTTTTCTTGGATCATTTGATATGCAGCAATAGGTTTGCTGAACTGAACTCTTGATTTAGCATATTTCAATGCGGTATCGTAACAAGCCATCATCGCAACAACAACACCCCAAGCAATTCCGTACCTCGCCTGATTCAAACACATCAACGGTGATTTAAGCCCGTCACTTTTAGGTAATATACTGCTTTCCGGAATAAGTGTATCCTGAAATATCAGTTCCGAAGTAATTGATGCTCGCAGTGAATGTTTACCTTTCATTTCAGGCGCTGTAAATCCCTTTGCCTCCTTCTCAACTAGAAATCCCCTAATTTTTCCGTCTAACTTTGCCCATACAACTACAACATCAGCAATGGTTCCATTGGTAATCCACATCTTAGCACCGTTTAGAACAAAT
>CAZKNM010000008.1:0-4459 GCA_964554135.1 uncultured Melioribacteraceae bacterium | reverse complement strand
CATCTTTTACTTTTTCTGCTTTAGTGACCATACCGGCAGGATTTGAACCGAAATCCGGCTCTGTTAATCCAAAACAACCGATCTTTTCACCCGATGCAAGTTTCGGAAGCCAATAATCTTTTTGCTCTTCACTTCCAAATTGAAATATAGGATACATGACTAATCCGCTTTGAACTGATGCAAAACTTCTAATCCCGCTATCCCCTCTTTCAAGTTCTTGCATGACCAATCCGTACGCAACGTTATTCATTTCTGCACAGCCATACTTTTGCGGCAATGTCATTCCAAAAACGCCGAGCTCACCCATTTGCAGAATTAATTCCGTTGGGAAAACTCCGTCTCGATACTTATGCTCAATTATCGGAATTACTTTATCTTCTACAAATTCTCTTACTGAATTTCTTACTAATACTTCTTCTTCAGACAACAGATTATCCAAATAGTAATAATCCACACCGTTATACTTAGCCATGATAAAACCTTTCTGAAACATTGACAAGAAAAATAATAAAAAGAAACTTCCTATAATAATGGAACGCTAATATTCACCTATCTTTAATTGATTAATTACTCGAGAAATAATATCGTATTGATACCCTTTGCTCTGCAAATAATGATAAATTTTCTGTGAAATTACTCTATCATCTGTTCCCTTTTGTCTGTACCTGTCCAATTTTTTCTTTGCTATTTCAAGTGCATTGCTAAAAATAACCGGGGAATCACTATACTTTGTAAGAACGGATTCAATTACTTCTCTATCAATCCCCTTTCTCAACAATTCAGCTTTAATTTTATTTGAACCTACTTTTTTATTCAACAATTTTTCGGAAATATATTTCTCCATAAACTCATAATCATCTAAATATTTTTTTTCTGATAGATCTGAAATGACTAAATCAATTAGTTCTTTATCAAATTTCTTTTGAGTCAATTTAATGTGCAGTTCACGAGCAGAGTGCAATCTTCTTGATAAGAACCTAAAAGCAGCATTCTTGATTTCAAAAAAGGAATTTTTACGGATTAGTTCTTCTTTCTGTTTTTCATCAATTTCATCGTTTTTTCGTAGACCGCTGTCGAGAGCTATCTCGTAATTCACCACTATGAAAGAATTGTCCTCAAAGAATATTTTGACTTTTTTCCCTTTTCTAACTAATCCGACTATTATCATACATTAAGATTTCTTTTTACTCTTGGTTTCCTTAACCTCTTCAATTTCTTTTGCTTTTTGAATTTCCTCCATTTCCATTCCAAGTTTAGACATGACTTCTCTTTCTAATTTATTCATAAGTTTTTCATTCTCAATTACTTTTTGCCTAAACTGTTCTCTCCCCTGGTATCTATCTTCATCATACGTAAACCAGGCTCCGCTTTTCTTAACTATATCCATTTGGGAAGCCAGATCGATAAGATCACCAACTTTACTTATTCCATCGTTATATAAAATATCAAATTCTACTTCTTTAAAGGGGGGTGCAACCTTACTCTTAACAATTTTAACCTTTGTTCGATTTCCAACAATATTCTGTCCATCCTTTATAGCGGCGATTCTGCGAATATCCAATCTGACGGATGCATAAAATTTCAGAGCATTACCACCGGTTGTTGTTTCAGGATTACCGAACATTATCCCGATTTTCATTCTCAGCTGATTCGTGAAAATGACACATGTCTTGGATTTACTTATCGCACCGGCAAGTTTTCTTAATGCTTGAGACATTAATCTTGCCTGAACTGCCATTTGTGGATCTCCCATTTCACCTTCTATTTCTGCACGTGGTACAAGAGCCGCAACCGAATCAATAACGATGACATCAAGGGCATTGCTTCTAACCAGTGTATCTACAATCTCCAGAGCTTGTTCACCATAATCCGGCTGTGATAATAATAAATTTTTTGTGTCGACTTTTAGTCTTTTAGCATAATTAACATCCATTGCATGTTCCGCATCAATGAAAGCTGCAAGACCACCTTTCTTTTGTGCTTCGGCGATTATATGTAAACACAAGGTAGTTTTACCCGAAGATTCCGGTCCGTAAATCTCAACTATCCTACCCCGTGGCACACCCCCTATACCCAATGCATAATCTAATGATATCGAACCCGTAGGTATTGATTCGACTTTATTTATAACACCATCACCAAGTTTCATTATGGCACCCTTGCCATAAGTCTTCTCTATACTGCTAATGGTATCCTCAAGCATTTTCAATTTTGTATCTCTGTCTGTAGACATTATACCTCCAAATATTAAATCAATTTAAAACTTTTTAATCTGGTATAGATAGACCCTGAATGTGTCAAAGTACTCTTCATCAAGGAAATATCCGTAGCAGCAAAATTAATCTCGGGAAGTTTATACTCACCGAATTTATTGATTCTATCCAAATCTTCATATCCTTTTATTCTAAGTAAAGTGATATGGGACTTAAATTTTCTTTTCTCTCTCTCAAAGCCCAGGTTCTCCATACTACGTTCAACTTCATCTTGAAGCTGATTTAACTTCAACGAGTCATTTAATCCGATCCATAAAATTCTGGGCTTCCTTTCTTTATAAAAAATTCCAAACCTAGAAAAACTGAGTTCTATAATACTGTGTTTTATACTGATGGATTTGAGTTCATCTTCAATTTCTTTAGTTCTGCTTTCTTCAACATCTTCTAAAAATTTTAATGTCAAATGCAGTTTTTCCTTTGTTTCCCATCTAATTTTCGAATCGTCTCCGTAAATCTTATCACGATTTTTAATTACCTCTTCCTGAATGCATTCGGGTAAATCAAGTGAAACAAAAAGTCTATTCGTCATAAGGAATGCCTAATAAATGCCTTCTTAACATATCCAAAACTGCTTGAGCGGTTCTATCTTTATTCAATAACCTATCTTCTCTAAAATGAAATTCCTTTGCAGTGCAAATTTTCTCATCGGCTAAGCCAACATAAACAATGCCAACAGACTTTTGGAAGGTAGCACCGGTCGGACCCATAATACCGGTTGCAGCCAAACCAATATCCGTTCCACTCGTTGCTCTAACACCTTCCGCCATTTGACGGGCAACTTCAATACTGACAGAACCATGTTCTTGAATAATGTCTTCACTAACATGAAGTAATTCAACTTTTGAACCGTTACTGTATGTAATTAAACCTCGTTCAAAATAAGCACTGCTTCCACTGATATTTGTTAACCTTGAGCTTATCAATCCGCCGGTGCAAGATTCTGCAACAGCAATTTTTAATCCTCTTTCGATCAGCAACTTAGCAACTATTTCTTCTATTTTATCATTGTCTTTACCATAAATGTATCTTCCAACCAACGATCTGATTTTTTGTTCAATACCGGTTAGTCTATTGTTTACTTCTTCTTCGTTGTCGCCGTTTATAGTTAAACGCATCTTAACGCCGAATTGATCGGGAAGGAACGCAAGTTTTGCACCTTTTAACAATTCATCTAACTTGCCGAGTCTTTCGTAGAGAACACTTTCCGGTATTCCGGTAGTTAATAGCGTAACTATCTTCTTTAATTTAGTTTTCTCGGGAATAATTTCCTTCAACATTGGTACAACGGAACTCTCCATCATCTCCTGCAACTCATGCGGTACGCCGGGCATTGCAATGAAAATTTTTTTATTCTTTTCAATCCAGAGACCGGGCGCAGTTCCTTTACTATTGCGTATGACCTTTGCTTTCTTTGGTACTAATGCCTGGTCTTCATTTACTTTAGATACTCTCCGCTTTCTTTGCTTGAAGAATTCTTTTATATCAGTCAATACCTCTTGATTCATTACAAGCTCGGTCTCAAAAAAATCTACTAAGCATTTTTTCGTGATGTCATCGTGAGTAGGTCCAAGACCTCCGGAAATCAAAGCAATATCATTTTCCAAAAGTGCAGATTCAAATTCTTTGAGAATATCTTCACGTTCATCTCCTACAACTGTAATTTTCTGAACATCTAATTGCAGATCGGAAAGACAATTACCTATAAAAGCAGCGTTCGTATTTAATGTCTGCCCAGAGAGGATTTCATCTCCAATAGTAATGATTCTGACATTCATACAATTATCAATAGTTATAAACTAAATAATTTCATTATAGAAAATATAAAATGGACGGCTATTAAAGAATAGATACCGGAGACAATATCATCCAGCATTATGCCCCATCCTCCTTTAATTTGTTCCATTTTATCTGCCGGATATACCTTAATAATATCAAAAATCCGCCAAATAACAAAAGTAATAATTATATAAAAAAACCTCTTCTGCACAAATAATAGTGATATCCATGTACCAACGACTTCATCAATGGTGCATTGTCGAGGATCCTTACCGTAAACTACTTCAAATTTCTCAGCGATCTTTACACCTAATACCAAGAAAATCAGGATCATAGGAATAATAATTTCCGGTCGTTCAAATCCCGGAATCATATAAATTATAACTGCGGCTAAACTGCCGAACGTGCCC
>CAZKNM010000007.1:36224-44898 GCA_964554135.1 uncultured Melioribacteraceae bacterium | reverse complement strand
TGTGGGGAGCTGAGATGGTCTGGCCTGAGCCTATCGGGAGGGGATGGTCTGGATTATAAAGTATGTTACCCCCGTTCGAGTTTCGACAGGCAGTCGATTATGTGGGATTTAAATTATTTTAAATATTATTTCCTAAAGCTGGCCAAAATTCAGTTTGATGAACAAACGCTTGAAGATGATTTCAATAAATTTACATCCTTTTTACTTCAAACCGACTGCGGGCATTTTCTTTATCGAGATTTCCAGTCACGTAATATAATGATCTTGGATGACCAGCTTTATTTTATTGACTACCAGGGAGGAAGGAGAGGCGCTCTTCAGTATGACATCGCTTCGCTCCTTTTTGATGCAAAAGCCGATATTCCTGCTAATTTAAGAGCAGAATTTCTGGAATGTTATATCAACGAGTTGAAGAAGTATGTTTCCGTAAATAATAAAGTCTTCACCAAATATTTTTACGGTTATGCTTTTGTGAGAATGATGCAGGCAATGGGTGCATACGGCTACAGAGGTTTTTATGAAAAGAAGGGACACTTTCTTAAAAGCATTCCCTACGCATTAAAAAATCTGAAATGGATAATTGATAACTCTGCTCTGCCGATAAGCATTCCTACTTTAATGAATGTCTTCGAGCAATTAGTCACTTCGAAAGAATTGCAAAAATTTGAAGAAGATAGAAAATCGAAAGACAAGTTAACGGTAACAATTAATAGTTTCTCCTATAGGAAAGATATTCCGATAGATACTTCTGGTAATGGCGGCGGATTTGTCTTCGATTGCCGCGCTCTTCACAATCCCGGAAGGTATGATGAATTCAAAGAGCTAACAGGAAAAGATAAGAAAGTGATTGAGTTTTTGAATAAAGAAGATGATACTAAGAAGTTCTTGGAAAATGTTTTTGCTATTGTCGATCAATCCGTTGAAGAATATCTCAAGAGAGGATTTTTGGATTTAATGATAAGTTTCGGTTGCACGGGAGGTCAGCATCGTTCGGTTTATTGTGCGGAGGGATTGGCTGAACATTTGAGGGAGAAGCATAGTGTGAATGTTATAGTTAGGCATTGGGAGATATTGAAGGGTGAGGGGAAGGGTAAGTAACAGAGGGGCTGAGGGACAGAGTATAAAGTAGAGTGAGATGGGTGAGATTAAAACATATAGAGATTTGATTGTATGGCAAAAGTCGATGAGTTTCGTAACAAATATTTATAAACTCACGAACGAATTTCCAAAAGGAGAGATGTACGCTTTAACTTCACAGATAAGACGTTCGGCGGTTTCAATTCCCAGTAATATTGCTGAAGGTTACGGGAGGAATTCAAAGCCAGAGTATGTTAGGTTTTTGAAAATTGCAATCGCTTCTCTATTTGAATTACAAACGCAATTACAGGTAGCTGTAAACCTGGAATATTTTTCCAGAGAATCGTTCGAGGAATTTTTTGAGCTGAGCAGAGAGATAGAAAGAATGCTGAGTAGTTTGATCAGAAAATTAAAATAATCCGTATTCACTCTGTCACTTTGATCCTTTGCAACTTATTTACTAATCTTAAGCACTGAAAAATGAAAGCACTAATTCTTGCCGCCGGACTCGGCACGCGTTTGAAACCGCTGACTAATAATATTCCCAAAGCTTTGGTAGAATTAAACAATAAAACACTTCTTCAAATTACAATCGACAGATTAATTTCGTTTGAAATTACTGATATCATAATTAATGTGCATCATTTCGCAGATCAAATTATTGACTATCTTAAAATAAGCAATAGTCTCGGAGTGAATATTTCGGTATCGGATGAAAGAGAGTTGCTTCTAGATACCGGTGGAGGTATTAAGAAAGCAGCCTGGTTTTTTGATGACGGCAATCCATTCGTCGTTCACAATGTTGATGTGATTTCAGATTTGGATTTAAGAAATTTGTATGACTTTCATGTGAACTCAAATTCACTGGCAACACTTTCCGTAAAGAAGAGGCATTCCGATCGTTACCTTCTGTGCAACGCAAAAGACGAACTATGCGGCTGGAAAAATGTTAAAACCGGAGAAGTAATAATCTCCAAACAAGATGAGAAAGAATTAACCGAGTATGCATACAGCGGAATTCAGGTAGTCGATCCAAAAATTTTTAATTACTTTCCAAAAGAGAATGTGTTTTCGGTTATAGGCTGGTATCTGGAATTAGCAAAGCGGCACAAAATAAAAATATGTGAAGATACAAACTCCTTCTGGCTCGATATCGGGAAAAAGGAAAATTTAGCCGAAGCAGGAAAATATTTTAAATACAAAAATATGGGGGAATAAAAAATGATACGCGATTTGGTAATCAAAAACAGAAGTTGCAGAAGATTTTATCAAAATCACAAAATTGATGAAAACGCTTTGAAGGAGCTTATCGATCTTGCACGTTTATCGGCTTCCGGAGCTAATAAACAACCATTGAAATTTATTCTATCTTGCGATGAAGCGAAGAATGCGAAAATATTTCCTTGCTTAAAATGGGCGGCATATTTAAAAGACTGGGAAGGCCCCGGAGAAGGTGAAAGACCTTCCGCTTATGTAATAGTGCTTGGTGATAAAGAAATTTCCCAATCATTTGGTATTGATCACGGCATTGCTGCACAGAGCATTTTGCTCGGTACCGTTGAAAAAGAACTGGGCGGTTGCATGATCGCATCAATCAAACATGAAGAATTGAGAAGCTCACTAAATATTCCGGAGAGATTTGACATTTTATTGGTGATTGCACTTGGTAAACCTAAAGAAACTGTCAAACTGGAATCTGTCGGTTCCGACGGTAATATTAAATATTGGCGGGATGATAATCAGGTTCATCATGTGCCGAAACGGTTTCTTGATGAAATAATTTTGAATATTTAATTTTGGTTCGAACCTTCGAGGTTTTCATAACATCGAAGGTTGGTTGCGGAGTTATAATCCTCTCGGGAATTTTCCCACTTCTTTTAATGTTTAGTTATTATATTGTAAGTAAACAAGTTAGTCGGGAATTTATTACATTTTATTACGGGTAAAGAAAGTTTCAGAAGATGTTTTATTTGTTTGAAATATAGTAAAGGAACACAAAATGGACGATATCAAGCGAGACGATAAGAAAGAATTGGAAGAACAGGAAACTCGTGAGTGGCTCGAATCATTGGAGTATGTCCTTCAAACCGGCGGACCGGAGAGAGTAAAACAATTGCTGCACGATCTCGATACTTACGCTCACCAGGAAGGAGTCGATCTTCCATTCACTGCTAACACACCATATATTAACACAATTCCAAAAGGCAAAGAGCCCAACTTTCCCGGCAGTAGGGAGATTGAAAGAAGAATTAAAAGCATCATCCGGTGGAATGCAATGGCGATGGTTGTTCGTGCCAACCGTGAAGAAGCAGGAATCGGCGGACACATTTCAACTTATGCTTCGGCGGCTACTTTGTATGAAATAGGATTCAATCATTTCTTTAAAGGAAAAGAACATGAAAGCGGTGGAGATCAAATATATTTTCAAGGTCACGCTGCACCCGGAATTTATGCACGCGCATTTCTTGAGGGAAGATTTTCAAATGAACAGCTTGAAAATTTTAGAAGAGAACTAAAACCCGGAGGGGGACTCTCATCCTATCCTCATCCGTGGCTGATGCCTGACTTTTGGGAATTCCCAACGGTCTCGATGGGTCTCGGTCCTATCATGGCAATCTATCAAGCACGGTTCAATAGATATCTTGAAGACAGGGGATTGAAAAAACATACCGATGCGAAAGTTTGGGCATTTCTCGGCGACGGAGAAACAGATGAACCCGAAACGCTTGGAGCAATCTCTTTAGCGGCGAGAGAAAAGTTGGACAACCTGATTTTTGTCATCAACTGCAACCTGCAAAGATTGGATGGACCCGTAAGAGGAAACGGAAATGTAATTCAAGAACTTGAAGCGGTATTCCGCGGTACCGGATGGAATGTTATTAAAGTTGTTTGGGGAAGCGATTGGGATCCGTTACTTGCCAAAGATAATTCCGATTTGCTGGTGAGAAGAATGAACGAAATAATCGACGGCGAATCGCAGAACTATATTGTTCACGGGGGCAAATACATCAGAGAAAATTTCTTCGGTAAGTATCCCGAACTCAAGGAGATGGTTGAGCATTACACCGATGAAGCATTGTCGAAAATGAAACGCGGCGGTCACGATCCCGAAAAAGTCTACGCAGCATTTCACGCCGCTGTAAATCATAAAGGTGCACCGACCGTGATACTTGCAAAAACCGTAAAAGGCTACGGATTAGGTGAAGCCGGGGAAGGAAAAAACATTACCCATCAGCAGAAAAAATTGAATGAAGAAGAATTAAAAGAATTTAGATCTCGTTTTGGTATCCCGATTTCCGATGATGAAATTGCTCAGGCACCGTTTTATCGCCCGCCGGATGATAGTCAGGAAATTATTTATTTAAAAGAGAGAAGGAAAGCGTTGGGCGGTTCGTTGCCGAAAAGAATTGTGCGTAACAAGCCTATTAAAATTCCTTCGGAAGAATTATTCAAAGAGTTTTATGATGGGACAGACGGACGTGAAGTTTCGACGACAATGGTTTTTGTAAGGATTCTTGCGAAACTTTTGAAGGATAAAGAAATCGGTAAACTGATCGTACCGATCGTACCGGATGAAGCGCGCACATTCGGAATGGAATCACTCTTCCGTCAGGTTGGAATTTATTCGCACGTCGGTCAGCTTTACGAACCGGTTGACAAGGACAGTCTGCTTTATTACAAAGAAGCAGCCAACGGTCAGATTCTTGAAGAAGGAATTACAGAGGCAGGCTCTATGTCTTCTTTTATTGCTGCAGGAAGCGCTTACGCAACGCATGCGGTTAACACAATCCCGTTCTTCATATATTATTCTATGTTCGGTTTTCAGAGAATCGGCGACCTAGCCTGGGCTGCGGCCGACATGCAAGCTAAAGGATTTTTGCTTGGCGGTACAGCCGGTAGAACGACATTAGCCGGTGAGGGATTGCAGCATCAAGATGGACAAAGTCATCTTCTGGCGTATTCTATTCCGAATCTTGTTACATACGATCCGGCATTTGCATACGAACTTGCGGTGATTATTCGCGACGGAATTTACAGAATGTATGAAAAGCGGGAAAATGTATTTTACTACATTACCGTGATGAATGAAAATTATCCTATGCCTTCAATGCCCAAAGGTGTTAAGGAAGGAATTCTGAAAGGAATGTATAAGTACAAGAAATCTTCCAAGAAAAATGTTAAGGCAAAAGCTCATCTGCTGGGGAGCGGTACGATTATGAATGAGGTTCTGAAAGCACAGCAGATACTCGAAAAGAAATTTAATGTGTCCGCAGACGTGTGGAGTGTTACCAGTTATAAGAATCTCCATTTCGATGCACTTGAAACCGAGCGCTGGAATATGATGAATCCGGACAAAAAAGCTAAAGCACCTTACATAAAGCAGATTACCGAAGAAGAAGCCGGTGTGTTTATCTCAGCATCGGATTATGTTCAAATATTGGGTGATTCGATTTCAACATGGCTGCCGGGACCACTTCATACTCTCGGTACGCTGGGCTTCGGCAGAAGCGAGGGAAGAACAGCACTGCGCGATTTCTTCGAGGTGGATGCGAAACATATTGCTTATGCGGCACTGTCTTCACTTGTGAAAGAGAAAAAATTGAGTGCTTCGATTCTTAAAAAAGCAGCGAAAGAGTTAAATATTAATTCCGATAAATCGAATCCAATGAAGTCATAATTTTATTTAGAAATTTTTGGACTGAATATGTTAGTAGAATTCAAACTTCCCATTCTGGGTGAAAATATTGAATCGGCAGATGTTACGAAGGTTCTTGTTAGTGTCGGTGATAAAGTTTCTTCGGATCAACCGGTAATTGAAATTGAAACCGACAAAGCAACTGTTGAAGTCCCAGTAGAAATAAGCGGTATAGTCAAAGAAGTCCGTATTAAAGATGGGGAAAAGATAAAAGTCGGTCAAGTTATTTTGATAATCGAAACCACAGGTTCACCGGCTAATACAACACAAGCGGGAGAAAAAACGAAAGTAGCCGAGCCATTGCCCGTTGAAACTAAAGAAGTAGATAAAAAAATAGAACCTACTGTTCAAGTAAAAAGCGATACGTCAAAAATTGTTAGTGGTAAGTATGAGTTGCCTGAAAAATTAGTTCCTGCTTCGCCGGCCGTGAGAAGATTTGCAAGAGAAATCGGGATTGACATTTATCAAGTCCCTGGCTCGGGTCCTGGTGGAAGAATTTCAATTGATGATTTAAAATCTTTTGCGAAAAATTTAAACGAAAGAGTTAGACAAACTACTACTTCCGGAATTTATCACGAACCGCTGCCCGATTTTACAAAATGGGGAATGATAGATCGACAGCCGATGAGCAACATCCGAAAAAAAACAGCGCAGCATCTAAGTTTGGCATGGGCAACAATTCCCCACGTTACACAATTTGATAAAGCGGACATAAACGAGTTAGAAAAGTTAAGAAAAGAATTCGGCAAAAGAGCGGAAGAGGCTGGTGGTAAATTAACGGTTACTGCTGTTCTTTTAAAAATTGTTTCTGCCGCTTTGAAGGTTTTCCCGCAATTCAATTCTTCAATCGATGTGGAGAAAAATGAAATCATCTACAAAAAATATTATAACATCGGAGTAGCAGTTGATACAGA
Source organism: uncultured Melioribacteraceae bacterium (assembly GCA_964554135.1). Taxonomy (GTDB): domain Bacteria; phylum Bacteroidota; class Ignavibacteria; order Ignavibacteriales; family Melioribacteraceae; genus CAZKNM01. Next base: position 38,211 of record CAZKNM010000007.1, on the reverse strand, counting down.
ACACGGTTTGCTGGTTCCGGTTATAAAAAATATTGATAAAAAGAATATTGTACAATTAGCAGTTGAACTTACTGAAATAAGCCGAAAAGCCCGGGACAAAAAATTATCTCTTGAGGAAATGCAAGGTGGAACATTTTCTATAAGTAATCTCGGGGGAATTGGGGGAACGTATTTCACACCAATTGTTAACTCACCTGAAGTTGCGATACTCGGTGTATCGCGTGCTTCGTACGAGCCGATATACAAAGGAGAAAAGTTCGAGCCAAGTCTCTTAATGCCACTTTCCCTTTCTTATGATCACAGAATAATCGACGGCGCCGACGCAATCCGTTTCTTACGCTGGATTGTAAATGCGCTCGAAGAGCCGTTCCTTTTGTCTTTGGAAGGGTAAACCAAGGCACAAAGTTTCAAAAGAAAAAGGTAGTGAGGTAATTTGTTATATTCTTGTCTTGAACTTTGGGACTTATGCGGTTAATTTGTGTTGTTAAATTTTTGGAGATAGTATGGCTATTAAAACAAAATTAGCAGTTATTGGCGCGGGACCAGGAGGATATGCCGCAGCATTCTTAGCTGCCGATCTTGGAATGGAAGTAACATTAATTGATATGGAGAAAAATCCCGGCGGCGTATGCCTTTACCGCGGATGTATTCCCTCTAAAGCTTTGCTTCATATCTCTAAATTATTAACCGAGACCAAGGAGGCGAAAAATTGGGGTGTCGATTTTGGTGAGCCGAAGATTGATTTGAACAAACTGCGGAATTGGAAGAACAGTGTAGTTGCTAAACTAACAGGCGGTTTGGGACAGTTAACGAATCAAAGGAAAATTAATTACATTCAAGGAAGAGCAACTTTTGCAAATTCGAATCTACTAAAAATAGAAAAAGTCGATGGCGGTGTTGAAGAAATATCTTATGAACATGTAATATTAGCGACAGGTTCTGTTCCTGCGATGATACCGGGGTTGCCTGCAAATTCGAGATTGGTAATGGATTCTACCTCAGCATTAGAAATAGCCGATATTCCTGAAAGACTTTTGGTAATCGGCGGCGGATATATTGGTCTTGAATTAACGACTGTTTATGCTGCACTCGGAAGTAAGGTTACGGTAGTTGAAATGCTTTCCGGATTAATCCCTGGAGCCGATAGAGATTTGGTCAATATTGTTGCGCGTAGAATCGAAAAGATCACCGAAGCAGTTTACCTTAATTCTAAAGTAGTTGAAGTGAAGGAACATTCGAAAGGATTAAAAGTAAAACTGGAAGGCGAAAAAATTGAAAATCCCGAATTAGAGTTTGATAAAGTATTAGTTTCCGTAGGAAGAAAACCGGTTTCAAAAGGTCTAGGTTTGGAAAATACAAAAGTGCATGTGAATGAAAGAGGATTTGTAGTTGTCAATCAACAATTAAGAACAGACGATCCTTCTATTTATGCAATCGGTGATATTGTCGGTAATCCGATGCTCGCACACAAAGCATCAGCGGAAGGCAAAGTTGCCGTCGAAGCAATTGCCGGTCACAAGGTTGCCTTCGAACCGAGCGCAATACCTGGGGTTGTGTTTACCGATCCTGAAATTGCATATGCCGGTTTAACTGAGACCGAAGCAAAAGAAAAGGGAATCAAGGTTGAAGTTGTTCGTTTCCCTTGGGCCGCGAGCGGCAGGGCAACAACTCTTGACAGAAATGACGGTGTAACAAAATTATTAATTGATCCCGAGACACAAAGAATTTTAGGCGTGGGAATGGCAGGAGTAGGTGCAGGTGAAATGATAGCAGAAGGTGTGCTTGCAATTGAAATGTCGGCTTTGGCTAAAGATGTTGCGTTGTCTATTCATCCGCATCCAACTTTATCCGAAACGATGATGGAATCGGCGGAAATATTTTTCGGGCAGAGCACACATTTATATAGACCTAAGCGAAAATAATATGGGAATACTTTCTTGAAAAATTTTTTTCTATGCTTCATTTTATTTACAACAGCCATATCTGC
>CAZKNM010000007.1:35458-36214 GCA_964554135.1 uncultured Melioribacteraceae bacterium | reverse complement strand
GAGCCGTTTTGATTCTCTTATAACCGCGGGTGTAAACCAGATTTACAACATCGTATTTGAAAATGCCCATAAAACATTTTCAGTTGTTAAAAAAGAATATCCTAATCATCCGGCGGGAATATTTTTCGATACGATGATATACTGGTGGAAGATCATGGTGGATGTTGATAATGAAAGTTATGATGAAGAATTTTATAAGAGAATAGATGATGTAATTGATTTTTGTGACAGTATCTTAGATAAAGATTCTGAAAATGTCGATGCGATTTTTTTTAAAGGAGGTTCACTAGGTTTCAGAGGTAAGCTTCTTTCATTACGTCAGAGTTTCTTCAAAGCTGCCCTTGACGGCAAAGATGCTCTACCTTTGGTTTTTGAAGCATATGAATTGGATCCGTTAAATGTCGATGTTCAGCTTGGTTTTGGAATTTATAATTATTTTGCTGTTGTTCTTCCGGAAAAATTTCCGGTAATAAAACCATTCATGGTATTTTTCCCATCCGGAGATAAAATGAAAGGTATTAAACAACTCGAGAATGTGGCGTACAACGGACATTATGCTAAAATCGAAGCAAGATATTTTCTAATGACCAGTTATTATCTTTACGAAGAAGATAATAATACAGCTTTGAAGTATGCCGAGATGCTGGTTAAAGATTTTCCGAATAATCCTACATTTGAAAGATACTACGGAAGAATTTTTGTTCGAAAAAATAATTATAGCAAGGCAATTCCCATTTTTAGGAGTGTGTTGTCGAA
>CAZKNM010000007.1:0-35415 GCA_964554135.1 uncultured Melioribacteraceae bacterium | reverse complement strand
ACATATTATGTTGGGATGGATTATAGAAATAAAAACCTACCCGACTCGGCTAAAGTATATCTTGAAGAATGCGAAAGCATTTCGAGACGAATAGATAAAGATAAAACTTCGGGATTTTTAATTAATGCCGTTCTTTATCTTGCGATGATTTATGATCAGCTGGGATATAGAGCAAAGGCAATCAAGTACTATAAAGAGGTGTTGGAATTCGAAGAAAGAAATAATTCACATACACTTGCAGAACGTTATTTAAAATCTCCTTATAAAGGATAACTTACTTTAGAGAAGTTGATATTCCAAAACGGTGTAATGAACCTATTGAGCCCATGGAAGAGAAAGCGTAATCAACCAAATAATTGCTAACCGCAACACCAACACCGAGACTAAATCCCGATAAACCTGCCGCAGCCCCAATTTTCATTTCCTTCCGCTTTTCGTTATCGTAACCTAGCCTTAGTTTTATCACGTTGCTCAATTTAAATTCTCCACCGAATGTAAATTTCTTGAATCTGCTGGTAAAACTCCCTTCATCTTCATTTAATTTATTGAACGAGAAGAAAAATCTGAAAGGCATTCGTTCCAGTTCTTTTGAGAAACCGATTCGAATGTCCAGAGGGAGTGTTTCTTTTTTATCGAAGTAAGAAGAAAGTTGTGTGCCCAGATTTAATATCGAGAAGCCGAAACTCCATCTTGATTCAGGAATATAATAATGTAATCCCAGATCGAAGGCGAGACCCGTTGCAGATCTATCGGCAATGCTTGAATAGATAAATTTTATATTAGCACCGTAATAAAAATTTGTATCAAGTTCGTTGGAATAACCGATCAGCAATGCAATATCGCCTGCTCCAAATTCACCGAGCCTGTTTCCAAATTCATCAGCTTCAATAAAGCTTCCGTAATTTATGTATTGTATTCCTGCAGCAAATCTACCGATATTCTCAAATTCGTAAGAACCGGAAATACTAGCTGAATTTATATCCAGCAAATGGCTTAGATATGAAAAAGAAACCGGTACATCGGTAAGCAAACCGATACCTGCGGGATTATAAAAAATAACATTCGGGTCATCGTTATTTGCTACATAGCTTCCCGCAAGTGCTGCTGCACGTGGGCTCATATCCAAACGAAGAAATTCAAATGTGTTTTGCGAGTATATATTTGATGTTAATATTATGAGCAGAAAAGATGAAAAAATTTGAAATCTGTTCATATTTTCCTCTATTTGGACATCGATATTAAGTATAATTTAAAATAAAGGCAAGCCGATAAATGTCAATGAATATTAACATAAATGTGGCAAGGAACAATTCATTCATACGGAATGTTAGAGATGCGAATTACTAAGTCATTTTACTTTTACTTGATTGAACATTTTTATGTGACTAAATTAGGTCAAATAATTTTGAGGCGAATATGAACTCGTTCAAGACTTTTATTTTAATGGCAGTGATGATGGTTTTGCTGATATTGGTCGGTTCTGCTTTGGCGGGTGAATCGGGGATGATTATCGCTTTTGTAATTTCACTTGCCATGAATTTCGGATCTTATTGGTTCTCAGATAAAATTGTTTTAGCCATATACCGTGCAAAAGAAGCAAGCCGCCAACAATATCCTGAATTGTACGACATTGTTGAAAAGCTATCGCAAAATGCTTTGCTTCCGATGCCGAAGGTATATGTGATGAACAATCCTACACCCAATGCATTTGCTACAGGAAGAAATCCCAATCACGCGGCGGTTGCCGTTACAACCGGATTGTTGGAAATACTTAACCGGGATGAAATTGCCGGAGTAATAAGTCATGAATTGACACACGTAAAGAACAGGGACATTCTCGTTGGTACAATTGCCGCCACCTTGGTCGGTACTATAACATTTATTGCAAGGTTGGCAGGTTATGCTGCAATATTCGGCGGTGGAAGGAGTAGGGATAACAGCGATGGTATATCTACTTTGATTCTCATCATTTTATCTCCAATAATTGCTATATTGATTCAACTAGCTATTTCGAGATCGCGGGAATACATGGCGGATCAAGGAGGTGCGTCAATTTCAGGTCGGCCGTTGGCACTTGCATCGGCATTGAATAAATTATCGCAAGTAAACAAACAGTTACCGATGAAAAATGCCGGAGCGTCATCTGCACATATGTTTATAATTAATCCCTTATCGGCAAAATCATTCACAAGAATATTCTCAACGCATCCGCCGATTGAAGAAAGAATAAAAAGATTGCAGGAAATAGCTCAAGGTAGAAGGTAGTATTATTCTATGGATATAAACCAGGGTGATTTTTAATTTATTTAGTTCAAATTCCGAAAGGCATTTGTGAGGTTTACGCTTTCAAATATCATTTTTCAGGTTGTATTAGTTACTATTTATTTAAATTGTACCTGTTATGCGCAATCCCAAAGCAATTTGGAAGTTCTAAATACATTAGTAGAAGAATCGGTCATAAAAGTTGTTCCATTGATCGATAATAATTCGAATGTTTTTATTGAATATTTTTTACCTGTAGATATGGGATTGTTTAAGACCAGATTAATCATTGGTTTAAATCGAAGTAATATTAATATATCCACTGCCTTAGAAGATTCGGATGTTATTTTCAATTATACATTAGCTGAAGTTTTTATTAAATATAACAATATGTTTCGCGACGGAATATTTGGAGATTATTTTGTTGAAAGAGAAGCACGCATAAACGGTTCATTATTTCTTGTTAAAAATGAAGAGGTGATAAATTCAGATAAATTTTCTCTTTCACGAATCGATACCGTTAATTATAACGATATACATAATTTTGAGAACAATTCTTTGCCGTTTACACAGTCTAAAATACCAGAAGAATCATTTTTCCCGAGTTTGGTTGAGCCTTTAATTGCAGTTGCCACAGCGGTTGTTACGATCTTTTTATTCTTTACGATTAGAAGTAAGTGATTAAATTTAATATTTTTCGAGACTTAATTTTTGCTTATTTTTAGCACGCTTTTTTATGAATAAAATTACTGATATAATGAGAACTCTAATAATCATACTTGTATTAGCAATATTCTGGAGTTGTTCTTCCAGTGTGGATACTACACAATTTTCTCCCGAGGAACATTTTAATTATGCTCTTTCACTCTTTCAAGATGAATCTTATGAATTGGCAGTTAAAGAATTTCAGTCAATATTGCTGCAATATCCCGGCAGTCCGGTAAATGACGACTCACGCTATTATTTAGCAATGACATATTTCAACCGCGGACAGTTCTTACTCTCGGGTTATGAATTTAGTAAACTTATTAGAGATATTCCCACCAGTCCGTTTGTATCTACTGCACAATTCATGCTAGCTGAAGCTTATTACGAGTTATCTCCTCCATATGCATTAGACCAAAGCTATACAAAAAAAGCGATTGAGGAGTATCAAGCATTTATCGATTTTTTTCCGGCAGACGAAAAGGTAGAAGAAGCGGAACGTAAAATAAAAGAAATGACTAATAAATTAGCGCTGAAAGATTATAACAGCGGTTTGATATATGAAAAGATGGAATATTACTCGGCTGCTTTGAAATATTATAGTCAGGTATCCGATATGTATCACGATACGGAATACGGACCATTAGCACTATACAAAAAAGTAATGATAGAGGTGGATAGAAATAAAAAGACGGACGCTCTCTCTGATATTTCTACGTTTTTAAATAGGTATCCAGATCATCAGTATATTGGAGAATTAAAAAATATTGAGCAGGCTTTATTAAACTAAAATGCCATTGAGTAATAGAAAAGCGAAAAAAGTTTTCGATTCAATTGTTACAATGACCGAGCTTGTATTGCCGCATCATACAAACCAACTGGGAAATTTGCTCGGCGGACAGTTGATGCACTGGATTGACATTTGTGCTGCTCTTGCAGCATCAAAACATTCAGAACGAATTTGCGTAACGGCATCTGTTGATAAGATTGATTTTCATCACCCGATAAAGTTGGGCGACGTAGTAACTTTAACAGCGTCCGTTAATAGGGCTTTTAGAACATCAATGGAAGTTGGGATTACCGTTAATGCTGAATCTTATGTGCGAGGGAAAAAATTACATTCGAATTCCGCTTATATGACTTTTGTTAGCGTTGATGAAAACGGAAAACCGGTAGAAACTTTTGATGTCATACCAGAAACCGAAGATGAAAAACGTCGATTTGAAGAAGCGTTACAAAGAAGACAAAATAGGCTTGGGTCCCGTACGTAAAGTATTTATCTTTTTCTTTCTTTTACCTTTACTAGTCTCTAAATTGTCTGCTCAAATTCCAATTAATGGTTTTTGTCAACTTCATTCTATTGACACTAAACAGGGCTACACAAAATTTATCACTCTCGATTATAACGGTGATAGTTATTCCGACTTGCTTCTTTTCGGTCGCGATGGGAAAAAAGCAATTATTCACCAAGGTGAGAAGAAAGAAATATTGGGGAATACAGTTGAAAAGTTTTCCTATTATTCTGTTAGTGAGATTGTACCACTAGATAGAAGCACATCTCCTAATAGGTTTTATATTTTTGTTTCAAGAAAAGATAGAATGGTCGGATTGGTTTCTTTCACAAAATACGGCACCATACAATTAATGAACCAGAAAAAACTGGAATCTTACCCGGGATGCATCAGTGTTGGTGATGTTGATAATGACGGAAAGAACGAAGCTTTGATATCAGGTAGTAATTTCGACGGCCTTTCCATTCTTGAAGAGAGAAATTACATTCTGCGGGAAACCAAAATTGTTAAAAATAAAATTTTCTCGGAAGCTAGATTTATAGATTTGGATTATGATGGCTATTCAGACATAGTAGCTGTCGACCTGTTTACGCATTCGATTGTATTCTTATATAATAATCAGTTCAATGAATTTAGGGAATATAGATCGATAAATGTAGGAGAGGAAATTCGTAATCTTCGTGCAGTGGATTTAAATACAGATGGTTTTCGAGATATTCTTTATTCCAGTGGTAGCGGCATTGAAATCCTCCTCGGCGATTCTGTTTCGACTTTTGAAAAACGAATAACGCTAAAGACAAAAGTATATCCGGATTCGTTTATTATTTCCGATTGCAATCGTGACAGAATAAATGATATAGCTTATTTAAATAGAACTTCAGGAGATTTATATATTAGCTATTCTAAAAGCGGTGAAGAATTTTATGAGCCTATTCACCTTTTTCATCAAGAAGGATTAGTTGATCTTAAAGCCTTCAGGAATTCAGCGGAAAATTATTTGGCAGTCCTTAGTTCTAAAGGTCGGTTGTATATAATTAGCAGATTACTCGGTATTGATGATACCGCACAAATTTCAATATGTGCAGAACCGAAAGCCATTTCTTATTATGATTCATTTAAAAGTAATACAAAAGATGTGTGCGTAGTTGATTCATATGATAACAATTTTATTTTACTTGTGAGTGATAATAGATACTTTAGCAAGTACTATAGTTTTCATTTACTTGACGACTATACCAATATACTGGTGGATGATTCGCAAAATTTTGAACGAACATTTTATCTTTATTCATACAGTAATCGTAATATCCAAATTTTCAATCTTAATTTTACTACAAATCAATCGAGGTCGGATCTGCTATATATGATTGCACCAATTGTAGATGTTCGGTTGGGTAAAAATAAAAGCGGTGGAAGGAAAGATTTATTTGTCTTGGTAGAGCAAGACTCCAATTTAAGTATGACCGAGATAAAATATCAGGAATATACATACAGTACTACAACATATCGTAATTTGATCCCAAATGTTCTTGGTGCCGCTTTGTCTATCGGCGATTCTTTATCTTTGTTTTTCTGGAGTTTCGAAAAGGGAATTTTAATAAATGGTTTGATAGAAAATGTGGATAAGTCAAAGACTGAAAAAAGAATTTCTACTTTTTCCGTTGGTGAAAATGGTGAATGCGAAGCTCTTGTTAAGTCATTTGATTTTGTATATAGTGGAAAAGATTATCCTGTTAGTTTTATTAAAACAAATAATCGGCAAACTGGATATTTTTTCGACGGGAAAGATAATAAAAGAATTCAACTTGATAAAAATATAGGTGATGTAAGCAGTAAAAATCAGATTATGATTTATCACCGACCACAAGGGAGGGTGAGTTATTTATATTTATATGATAATGTGAATGGTAATTTTTTTGAGTCTAGAACCGATATCATCGGTAATGAACTAATTTTTTCGAAAATATTTGAATCAAAAAATGTTGATAGTTATTTTGTTTGCAATTTGTTTTTAGGAAAGACTTATTTGGTTTATACACAGTCTAAGGATAATTCCATAAAACTAAAAAGGCTTGAATGGTAAGATTTAACAGTGTTTTGTTTTTTTTGTTTATCTTTTTAGTTTCTATAAATGCACAGAATCTTGATTCTTTGTTTCACGCTTTCATCGATGTACGTACGGATGTTCGTAACATAAAGTGGCCAGTTATTTCAGGATCCGTATCTTCGTCTAAGTGTGGTTTCGCCTTGGTCAATGAAGTGAAACGTAATTTTGAGAGGTTCAGTCAGGATCAACAGCGAATTCTCGCAACACTTTTGCAAAGACCCACAACAGATACAAGCATAGTTTCTCCAGGAGGATTTTTCCGAATACATTACGATTTTAGCGGGCCGCATACACCTGGGTATGATATTGAAGAACTTTCTTTGTCTCTTGATACAGCTTGCAATTTTGAAGTGAATTACCTTGGTTATCCTCCTCCGCCAAATGACGTTAATGAAGGAGGAGATAATTTATATGATGTGTATATACAATCTCTCAGCAGAGGTGAATACGGATCTACATATCCGGCTCAAGCTATAGGTAATAATCGAAACACAAGCTACATGGTAATTGACAATGATTTTCGAAATTATTTCTCCGAAGGAATTAAAGGAGCAAAAGTAACGGTAGCTCATGAACTGCATCATGCCATTCAAATCGGAAATTATGTTTCCCCTTTTGAAGATTCAAATGGATTTAATGATATATTCTATTACGAAATTACTTCCACATCAATGGAGGAATTTGTTTTTGATGATGTGAATGATTATTACGCGTATATGAGTAAATATTTTGATAATCCCGAAAAAACTTTTTCTACTAGAAACAGCAGCTTAGATGGATATGATCTTGCGATATGGAATGTATTTATTAAAGATAGATTTGGGTATGATATAATAAAAAGATGTTGGGAATTAATTATTGAATACAGAGCCTTAACCGCTATAGCCCAATCAATTGAGGAGTATGGTTCTTCAATAAAAGAAGAGTTAAACAATTTTGGAGTGTGGACATATTTTACAGCTAACCGTGCTAAGCAAGGAGAATATTTTGAAGAAGCTGCTAATTATCCACTGATCAAACCTTCGGGAGTTTATGATTTTACACCTCCAAGGTCAAATACAATTATGATTAACTCTAGTCCGGTTTCAAACAATTTTTTAGTATATGTCAAAAGCTCGAACGGTCTGAATGATACGCTAGTATCTATAATTACTAATGCCGATGTTTCTCACGGATTGGGTTCTCCGTTTACATCATTGGGATTTGAATATACTTTGTTGTCTAATCAAGAATCCAGTGCGACTAAAATTAATAATGATTATTACTCTTTAATAAATTGTATCAGTATTGATTTATTAAAGGAGACAAATATTTTGAATAATGAACCAGTCGAAAGACAGACATCGGGTGAAAGCGAATATGCATTTCCGCAGCCGTTTAATTACACAAACCCGAATTATAATTTCATTTGTATTCCGGCAATCGAGAATGTAGATGGAACCGCGGAACTCAACGTATATTCAATCAGTATGAATTTGGTATATTCTTCAACTAAGAATGTAATCGGTGGAATCAAATCCTTTATTAAATGGAATGGATTGGATAATCAGAATCAAAAACTTTCAACAGGTATTTATATATATGTTACCAAATCCGGTAGTACAATAAAAAAGGGAAAAGTGGTTATATATAATGAGTGAATATAATTTAGCTTTAGAAAATGTTTCGAAAACCTTTGGGAGAAGACTTATCTTCTGCGATTTAAATTTTGTTTTGAATAGCGGATGTATTTACGGGATTGCCGGACCTAATGGATCGGGAAAATCAACCTTAGCAAAAATTTTATGCGGTCTTATTTCTCCAACTTCCGGAAAAGTAATCCACACCTTTCAAAGCAATACTATTACAAGAGAAAGAATTCATAATCATATCGGATTTTTATCACCATATCTTTTTCTTTATGATGAATTTACTGCCGAAGAAAATTTAATTTATTTCGCGAAGATAAGAGGAATTAATTTCGACAAAGATAAAGTTGATTCTTTATTTGACAAATTAAATCTACTGGATAGAAAGAATGATTTACTGAGGGAATATTCATCCGGGATGAAACAAAGAATCAAGCTTATTTTTGCATTATTGCATTCGCCGCAGTTACTGATTTATGATGAGCCGACTGCAAACCTGGATAATGAGGGTAAAGAAATTTTTTATGAAATCATTAGACAGCAATCGGTTGATAGTTTAGTAATAATTGCTTCTAATGAAAACGGTGATTTAAATCTGTGCAGCGAAGTGATTCAGCTTAAAAATTATAAAGAAAAAAAATAAAGATGAAAGCATACTGGTTATTTAAGAAAGATTGGCAGTCGGAGTTACGGACGAGGTATGCAATTAATGCGCTTGCAATGTTTGTATTGATTACAATAAGTGTAATTCTTTTCTCTGTGGGTAGTGAGAATATCTCGGATTACTTAACAGGAGGTTTATTCTGGGTGGTGATATTTTTCTCTGCCATGTCCGGCTTGTCAAGAGTCTTTGTTTCCGAAGAAGAAAGAGGAACTACATTAACTCTTCAACTTATTGCTTCTCCATCAACTGTATTTAACGGGAAATTAATTTTTAATCTCCTCTTGGTTTGTTTGATGAATCTTGTTATAACCTGCCTATTTTCGATACTATTTGATTCATTTATTATAAATAATGTATTCTTGTTTGTGTTTACATTGGTGTTAGGTAGTTCAGGAATAGCCATTTCTTCTACTATCATCGCTGCCATAATTTCGAAAGCAAGTGCAAAGGGAACGTTATACCCGGTTCTTTCCTTTCCGATATTATTGCCGTTAATATTAATCCTTCTTGAGCTCACCAAATTTTCCATGGATGGAAAATCGTTGGAAGAATCATTTGTTGAGTTAGCTGTACTGGTATGTTATGATGTAATAATGCTCACCGCATCTCATCTTTTATTTGATTTTATTTGGAGAGAGTAAGTCTAGTTAGAAATGAGTTTTTCTAAGGATTATTACTCTCTAATGAGAGGTTTTTAGTTGTATTGTAAGTTTTGGTTTATCTTCTCTAAAAATTGTGAAGAAAATCGCAATTAACATTTGGAATATTGCGCATAAGAAATGAAAAACTATGCCTGTATCTAGCTGGATTAACATTGCCATTATTTTGGTAATATAAATGGATTCTAAAAGGATTATTACGATGTGAAAGAAATTTATTTCATTATATCGAAATGAGTAAATTAACATGTATTTGAGTATTACGATTAAAATAGTAGAATGAAAAATTATCATTGTAAGAAACTGATATTTATAAGAGAAATTATCACTTAATATAGAAATAAAAGTAAAGACAACAACTGCAATAATTGATTTTGTACTTAAAAGTTTATATCCCAAAATTGAAATTAGAAGTAAGAAACAGGAAAGTAGCATTAGTTTGTTTGGATTAATTGAGAATATTTGTATTGCGATAGTAGATATTGCATCTGTTAAAGCAAGAATTAGAAAATAGTAAAAGTATTTCCCCCCATACTGCCTAAATGGGGGGAGCAGCCAGAAAAATATTGATATATAAAAAATTATATAATATAAATTCATAAATTTATGGACATATTGGTGGATATAGCGCAACAAATTCTAATGTAAATTCACCGTATGTAATTGAAAGCACATCCTTTCTTATTTCAATTTGTGCATTTTGTTTTTTCTCAAAATATTTCAACGAACTTTCAACAGCACCCTTGCTAAAATAATAAAAGACTTGATCATCCTTAACAGAATCGCCGTATGGATATAGAACTTCTCTTTTGCTGTTTAAGATAAACAATTTTTTGTCAATAATATTTAACATAACATATTCATCGGTTTTGTTCAATATTATTTCCAAATTTGTAATGGGGATTGAGAGTGATTCCTTTACAGGTCCGTATAGTTTGTTTGCTTCTTCTTTTGTAAATATTTGTCCTACGACCTGAGCATTTACGGAAGAGTAAAATAACATTGTTATTAGAAAAAGAGAGATGACACATAATAATTTTTTCATTGGAAATCCTCCTAGTTAATGAATGTGTTGGATTGCAAATTACTATTTAAAATTCTGATTTTAATCAGTAGGATTACCGGTTTTCAATAATTATTAGAATGTTGGAGGAAATTTCATTTTCCTTTTTTTTAGAATAAAAAAGCCGAAACAATTTTAATTAGATAAATTCAAAGCGTGTGGGAATTTGAATTACTAGGTAATTATACCTAGTGTTCTTGTTGTGAAGTTGACTTCATCCACCGTACAATTTCTTTGCCTGTGAGAATTTCACGGCATATTTAATTAATTGGGGGAGGGAAGTAATTTTTAATTTGTTCATTAAGTTGACTCTGTGAGAATCAATCGTTCTTTTGCTGAGTTTTAGTACTTTTGCTATTTCAAGGCTGGTTTTGCCTTCGCTTATTTGAATAAGAATTTCTTTTTCCTTTGATGACAATGTTATATATTCATCAATACTGGCATCGGCTAACTTCTTGAATTTTTTCTGTATTTCTTTTAGTTCGTTATTACTAAGATTATTGCCAAAATATTTTTGGTTATTTTGAACTTGTCTAACTGCGTAGATCAGTTCTCCTTTCATAATATTTTTATTTAGTAGTCCCATTCCTCCGATTTTTAAAATGTAGAAAATATATTCATCACCTTCATACATTGAAAGAAATAACGCTTTAACTCTTTTATCTCTTCTTTTAATTTCCTTAAAAGCATCCGCACCGGACATACCCGGCATTGAGATATCGAGCAAAATAATGTCGGGCTTTAACTTGAAATATTTATTTATTAATTCCTTACCGTTTTCAGCTTCACCAACAATTAGAATATCGTTAACATCATTGAGAAGACTTATTATTCCGCTTCTAAATAATTGGTGATCATCAGCAATTAGTATTCTTATATATTCTTTGTTTTCCATAATGATTTTTTATTCGGTATTTCTACAACTAATACGGTACCTTTGTTAGGAGCGGACTCAATTTTAAATTTTCCATCATAATTAATAATTCGTTCTTGAATATTTATAAGACCCATCCCGCTTGAGGGATTTTTTCTTGAGAAAATCTGATGTACATCGAAACCTTTTCCGTTATCGGATATCATTATTCTAATGATTTTTTATTATTTATCAATTGGACATTAAATTCGGTTGCATCCGAATGCTTTATAATATTGTTCAACGACTCTTGTGATATTCTATAGAGGCATGTTTCCAATTTAGGATTTAATCTCTTCTCGAAACCGGCAATGTTTACACTTCCATTAATTCCTATTTCTTTCGATATGTTGTTTACTAATGAGATAAGGGCAGGTTCTATCCCCATTTCATCAAGGATTTTTGGTTTAAGTCTATGAGATATCTCTTTAAGTTCTGCTATTGTTGAATCCAAGGATTCAACTATTTTATTCAAGTGCTTGCCGTTAGTTTTTATATGTCGGCTTGATGCTAATTTTTTCAGATTTAGTCTTGTAAAGGATAAGTTTTGTCCGATACCGTCGTGTAACTCGCGTGCGAATCGTTGTCTCTCTTCCTCCAAAATGTTCTGAAGGTGGTTAGACAAATTTTTTAGTTGTTTCTGCGAGGAAATTAATTTCTCCTCTGCAATTACCCTTGGAGTAATATCACGAAAATATATTTGTCCAATTTTTAGAAAGGAGTTTCCTCTAAATAAAATTGAGTAGAATTTTTTATTTAGTTCCTCTGTATAAACTGCCGATTTATCATTCACAATATAATCCTTAACATTAATTTTAATAAAAGGCAGAATCCTTTTTAATTTTGTACCGATAATTTTTTTTGAATCGTTTATAATTTTTGCCGATTCGTTTGACTGTATTATTTTTCCTTCGACATTAACTCTAATAACAGGATCAGGATCTAGTTCGGCAAATAGTGCCATTAATCTTGTATTTTTTAATTCCAGATTTTCTTTTTCTAATGAATGTTTATGCTGTAAAGGGAGGTAGATATTTTTATAAAAAACAAAAACGGCAACAAAAACTGCTAAAACTAATAGAATGGAATAATATATTGGATTATTGAAACTTTTAAGAGAATCGAGTAATGACTTTGCTTCTTTTTGCAGATCAGTTTGCTGGATAATGAGTATAAATATCATTGATCTTCAAATTTTTCATACAAGATAGGAAAAATTTGATTAAGAAAAAGTTTGATAAAGTCATCACTTCTTCTCGGGTAGGAAAGTTGTTTGTTGCAAACATCAATCGATCTATATATTGATTCATCAGCAAGGTTTGGGAAAATACTTTTTAGCTTTTTCATGAGGAAATATTTGTCCTGATACTCCTCACTTTCAACGTATCTTCTATGAATTTTTTTTCAGTTTTTTTTCTATTTCTTTCTTTTCCATATTCTCAACTTGTTCAAACCTAAACAAATATAGATTATTTGTTAATAAAATCAATCAGTATAAGTACTGATTTTTGATATTTTTTTCGGCAGTGTGATTTAGACCATTTGGTTGATGGTAGAATGGTAAATATTGGATGGATATTTAAAATCTTCAACTTTTTGAAGGAGTAGTAATATAGGTCTTGTGCTAAATGCAAGCTATTTGCAAAAAGAAAAATATTTATATATGTTACATTATGCAGAAATTCTTAGAAATTCTTAAGGAAAAGGGTTCAAAAGTAACCCGTCCAAGAAAAAAGGTTCTAAGCGTTCTCCTCAACGCTAATTACCCGTTTACATTAAGTGAAATATACCGTAATTGTACCGATATAGATTTTGCAAGTGTATATAGAACGGTTCAACTATTTATATCTATGAAAATTGTCAGACAGATTAATATGTGCGATAAAAAGATTCGCTATGAACTAATTATTGATAAACCTCATCATCATATACAATGCAATGGTTGCGGTAAAATCGAAAAGCTGGATATATGTATACTTGACGAAGTACGAAAATTAACAGATTATAATATAACTGAACACATGATGGAGTTCTCCGGTTTATGTCCCGACTGCAAAATAAAATAAAAATTTTTCTGATAGTACTGCTCTCGTTTTCATTATTATTTTTAATTTGTTCATGCAAAAAAAAAGAAGTTAAAGATGGAATTATAAAAGTAGCTGTGACTATATCACCTTATGGAGATTTTATATCCAAAATCGGAGGGAATAGAGTGAATGTTGTTGTTTTAATTCCTGCCGGTGCCGATCCTCATAATTTCGAACCTTCTTTTAATCAGTTGTTGAATGTTACTAAAGCGAATGTTTATTTCAGAGTCGGAGAAGTATTACAAATAGAGAACGAATGGATAAAAAGAATTGAGGATATCGATAAACGGCTGAAAATAATTGATTGTTCGAAAGGAATTAATGTTATTAATAATAATCCGCACATGTGGTTGGGTCTTGAAGAAGTTAAAGTAATAATCGAAAATATTTATTCTGCTATGGTTGTTATTGATCCAAAGTATGAAGAATATTTTGGAATAAATAAAGAAAGATTTGTCCGTCAAATTGATTCAATGGATGTATTTCTTAAGAATGACTTTCAAGAGCTTAGTAAAAGAGAGATAATCGTCTATCATCCAGCATGGGAATATTTTACATCTCACTACGGTATTGTTGAAATTGGGATTGAGAAGGAGGGAAAAAATCCAAGAGCCGGTGATTTAAAAGAGTTAATCACCAATGCTAAATCGAAAAAGGTAAAAGCTGTATTTATAGAGCCACAATTTGACATTACATCTGCTAAAACAATTGCTGATGAAATCGGGGGAGAGGTAGTGACAATTAATCCGTTACCAAGTGACTTTTTACAAAATTTAAATGACCTTAAAATGAAATTTAACATGTATTTGAAATAGAAAATGACAGCGATAAAAACACATAATGTGAGTGTCAAACTAGGCGGTAATATCATCATTAATGATATAAATATTTCTATCCCCGAAAAAGAATTTCTTGGAATAATAGGCCCTAACGGAGGGGGTAAAACGACATTATTAAAAGTATTTTTGGGATTAATCAAACCAGATTCAGGCGAAGTATTGGTCTATGATAAAAAACCCGAAGAAAATTTGAATTCGATCGGTTATGTGCCTCAATTTTCAAGTTTTGATATTGATTATCCTATCTCTGTATGGGATGTGGTAATGATGGGTAGACTTGGAAGGAAGGGATTGTTTAATAAATTTACAAATGAAGACTATTCCATAGTGGAAGACTCTCTTATACGAGTAAACATAAGCGAATATAAAAATAGACAGATAAGCAACCTCTCCGGTGGTGAAAAGCAACGTGTATTGATTGCCCGTGCATTAACGACAAATCCTAAAATACTTTTACTTGATGAACCGACTGCGAGTATTGATACTGCTACAGGCAAAAATTTCTATGATTTGCTTAAAAAGTTAAATGAAGATATTACAATTGTTCTCGTATCTCATGATATTGGAGCAATATCAAATCATGTTAAAAAAATTGCATGCTTGAATAAAAAATTGGTTTATCACGACTCCAAAGAAATTACAAAAGAAATGTTGGAACAAACATACCATTGTCCTGTTGATTTGATTGCTCATGGTGTTCCACATAGAGTTTTTGATGAACATGAATAGGATGCATTGAATATGTTCGAAATATTTCATTATGACTTCATGGTTAATGCTATTTTAGCAAGTGTGCTCGCAAGTGTTGTGTTCGGTGTTGTGGGAACTTATGTAGTTGTGAAAAGAATCGTATTCATAAGCGGCGGAATTGCTCATACTTCGTACGGTGGTATAGGACTGGCATTATTAATCGGTGTTGATCCATTTTGGGGTGCTGTTACTTTTTCATTAGTTTCGGCGGTTTTCATTTCTATAGTGCGTAAGCAGAAGAGACAACACGAAGATACTTTAATCGGTATTATGTGGGCGTTTGGCATGGCGCTTGGCGTGATCTTTATAAGTTTAACGCCTGGTTATGTACCGAATTTAATGAGTTATCTTTTCGGAAATATATTACTTATTCCTTCAATCGACCTAATCGGGATGCTTTTACTAGATGTTATTATTCTTACTTTGGTAATTCTTTTCTTTAAGGAATTTCAGGCAATAACTTTTGATGAAGAATTTTCGCGCGCTATTGGTTTACCGGTTGATAATTTATACGTTCTACTTTTAGTACTTATTGCTGTTACAACAGTGATATTAATAAGGCTTGTTGGAATAATCTTGGTAGTGGCTCTTTTATCTGTACCTGCGGCCATCAGCATAAATTATGTTAGAAGTATTAGATCAATGATGATCTTATCAACGATACTTGGATTATTTTTTTCAATTTCTGGTTTGTTGTTATCCTATTACTTAAATTTGGCAACAGGAGCAACTATAATTATTGTAGCTGTTTTTTGTTATTTAATATCGTATGTATTTGGTAATAAATTTCAGAAAAGAAAGAACACCATAATTTCAGATAAACTTAATAGGGGAGAATCGACGTGATTCATTGGGACGTTAATCCTGATATTTTTACAATAGGACCTTTTACTATCAGATGGTACGGATTACTGTTTGCATTAACTTTTATTGTTGGTTATCAAATCATGCTTTGGATTTTTAAAAGAGAAGGAAAACCACTAAATGATGTGAACGATTTGGTATGGTATATGGTTTTAGGTACCGTAATCGGTGCACGTCTAGGCCATTGTTTATTCTACAATCCTTCTTACTACTTAAGCAATCCGTTGGAGATCTTAATGGTGTGGAAAGGAGGATTAGCAAGTCATGGGGCTGGTGTTGGTCTGTTTACTGCAGTTTATTTATATGCTAGAAAAAGACAAGATCAGAGTTTTCTATGGGTTGCGGATAGACTGGCGATACCAGTCGCTTTAGCCGGATTATTTGTTCGTACTGGTAATCTGTTTAATTCCGAGATAATTGGTAAACCGACCGACGGATCGTGGGGATTTATATTCACAAGGGTTGATAATATTCCACGTCATCCAACTCAGATTTATGAGGCAACAGCATATTTTATTGTTTTCTGGATTTTATGGTTTATATATAAGTTGAAGGGTAAAGAATTAAAGGACGGTTTTCTGTTGGGATTGTTCCTCACGATTTTCTTCATTATTCGGTTTTTAATTGAGTTTTTCAAAGAAAACCAAACTTATTTTGAAAAAGGATTACCTATAAATATGGGGCAAATACTAAGTATACCTATGATTCTTCTTGGAATATTTTTCATGATTCGTAGCGGAAGAAAAAAAGTGTCTGTATAAATTATTTTATGACAGAAAAAGAGTTTGTCAGTTTTTGGAAAGAGAAAATCAGCAAGGAGTTGT
This sequence comes from uncultured Melioribacteraceae bacterium, assembly GCA_964554135.1. Taxonomy (GTDB): domain Bacteria; phylum Bacteroidota; class Ignavibacteria; order Ignavibacteriales; family Melioribacteraceae; genus CAZKNM01. The sequence goes on along the minus strand of CAZKNM010000007.1, from coordinate 18,758 downwards.
TAAAATCTTTCCCTGTCAATTTTATTGAAGAGATGGATTGTGAAAAGTTTGATTTGCCGGGGAAAGCTTTATTACTAAATGAGCTTTTTAATTCTTATGAAATTATAGACAGCGACGGTAACACATATTTTACTACCAATGACTACAGCAAGGCAAAATATATTTTATATGCAACACGTTTAAGGCCAAAACAAATCATGTTGCCGAAAAATGAGAGGAGTTTAAAAACTGCAGTGAAGGAGTATGAAAAGTTGTTGGATTACATTTTAAAAAGTATGGAAAACCATTTCGTAACCGAGTTTCCTCAGTCGGATAAATTCTTGAAAGTGTCAAACCTAATTTTTAATTCACTTAATCTTCAGCGTTATTAACTCACCTATCAAATTGATTGAGCTAAGCGAAAATATCTCTAATTATCTTCTGTCATTGTTCGGTGAAGAATTCGTGGTTAATTACAAAAAATACATTCACAGTGATTATACTCTCTATCTAAGAATATCTCTATTACAAAACGAAACGGATTTTATTATAGAACAGCTCAAGCAATACGATATTTTATTAGATGAAGTTGACGGCATACCGAATGCTTATAAAATTGTAAGAGGGATTGAAAAAATCGGCAAGACAATAGAGTTTACCATAGGCAAGTATTACATACAAAGTTTATCATCGATGATTCCGTCGTTGGTTCTCAATCCGAGTACCGATGATGTTGTTTTGGATTTATGTGCGGCTCCCGGTTCAAAGTCAACTCAAATTGCCGAAATGATGCAAAACAAAGGAACACTTTATGCAAATGAAATTTCTCTCGATAGATTGAAAGGATTGGTCTTCAACACCGATAAGATGAATCTTGTGAACATGGGGATTATATATCACAAGGGAGAATTGCTAAGCAAAGTGTTTGAAAATTACTTTGATAAGATTCTTGTCGACGCTCCGTGCAGTGCACTTGGAATTGTGCAGAAGAAAGGGGAAGTGAGTAATTGGTGGAATATGAAACAGGTAGATAAAATCGCGGAATTACAGCTTAGGTTATTGATAAGTGCGATTAAGATGTTAAAAGTTGACGGTGAGATAGTTTATTCAACATGCACAATGACCGTAGAAGAAAACGAGGCTGTTGTCAACAAAGCATTGAAAAATTATCCTGTTGAAATAATGGATATTGAATTGCCGGTGAAATCACATCAAGGATTTTCCGGTTATAACAATGAAGAGTTTCACCAGGATATGCACAAAACAAGACGGATCATTCCTTGGGAAATAAACTCGGAAGGATTTTTCATCACCAAACTGAGAAAGACCGAACCCACTATACCTAATAAAAAAGAACAGATAAGAGATCGAGGATTGAAACTGCTCTCCTCACAAAGTGAAAGAATGAAAAAGTATTTAACTGATTTATATGTAAGATTCGGAATACCGATTGAAGTATTTTATGATTACAAATATTTGATTAAGGATAGTGATATTTATTTTATTAATTCCGATTGGAAAGCAAACAACCTAAATATTTTTAATCGCATCGGTACGCAACTCGGTAATATAGATAAAAATGATAAAGCACATTTGCACACGAACGGAGCCCGTGTACTGCAAGCATCCATCTCTAAAAGCATAATTGAGTTGACAACCGAGGAAGAATTGAAACAGTACTTTTCCGGGGCAACGATTAAGAATATTAATGAAGAATTTGGTCAGAGAATAATTAAATACAAAGAATACATTCTTGGTACTGCCATCGCACTTCGTGAAGGACTCAAGAGCCAATTTCCCCGTTCAATGCGGACTCATGAAATAGTTTTTCCTGTAACATAATAGATCACACATCATAATACAGTCCGAACTCAAATGGATGCGGTTGCAGAGCCATCGGTTTAATTTCTTTATCAAATTTATAATTTATCCATGTAAGGATAACATCTTCGGTGAAAACATCACCTTTCAATAAATATTCGTTATCATCAGCCAAGGCTTGTAATGCATTGCTTAGTGATTCAGGAGTAGAGGGAACGTTTTTTAATTCTTCGGAAGGCATATCGTAAATATCTTTATCAAGTGGTTCACCGGGATCTATTCTATTATTTATTCCATCCAATCCTGCCATCATGATTGCAGAGAAAGCCAAATATGGATTTGCAGATGGATCTGGACATCTGAATTCAATTCTTTTTGATTTTGGATTTGCAGAGTACATAGGAATCCGAATAGCAGCACTTCTGTTTCGCTGCGAATATGCCAAGCGGACAGGCGCTTCGAAGCCCGGAACAAGTCTTTTGAAAGAATTTGTCGTGGGATTTGTAAATGCCAGTAATGAAGATGCATGTTTTAATATACCACCAATAAAGTATAAGGCTGTTTCACTTAATCCGGCATAACCTGCCCCCGCGAACAAAGGCTTTCCTTTTTTCCATAAACTTGTATGAACGTGCATTCCACTGCCGTTATCACCTTGAATCGGTTTGGGCATGTAAGTGACGGTCTTTCCATTTTTGTGAGCAGTATTTTTAACAATATATTTAAATAACAATAATTGGTCAGAAGCTTTAAGAAGCGGCTGGAAGCGAAGATCGATCTCGCATTGTCCTCCGCTTGCAACTTCGTGATGTTGTGCTTCTATCTCAATGCCTACATCAATCAATTTTAAACACATTTCGTTTCTTAAGTCGTTAAGTGAATCAGATGGGGGAACAGGGAAGTAACCTTCTTTATATCTTGGTTTGTATGCCAAGTTGGGTCGTTCATCGCGTCCGCTGTTCCATCTTCCTTCTATTGAATCAACAAAATAGAAAGAACTGTTTGGTGTCGATTCGAACCTAACATCGTCGAATATGAAAAATTCGGCTTCGGGTCCAAAATAAATTGTATCTGCAATACCAGTTGATTTCAAATAAGCTTCGGCCTTTTGGGCAATGTGACGCGGGCAGCGCGAATATTTTTCTTTTGTTGTGGGTTCATAGACATCGCAAATCAAACTTATGGTCGGCGCATCAATGAAAGGATCAAGGAACATTGTTGATGGATCCGGAATGATTAGCATGTCACTTTCGTCGATTCTTTTCCATCCTCTAATTGATGAACCATCAAAACCGAATCCATCATCGAAAGACTGTTCGGTTAACTCTGATGCAGGTATGGTGAAATGCTGCCACTGACCGGGGAAGTCCATAAATTTGAAATCTACAAATTTTATTTTATTTGACTTAATGTGATTCAGCACATTTTGAACTGCAGAATTTGGAATTGTCATGTTTTCCCTTTTTTAAATATTAATAGTTGTTGTTTCTTTAATTGACGAAAGCACGAAGTTGGTTATAGTACGAGTTATACCGGGCCATGATTGTATTTTACCTAAGAGCTTCTCTAGAGCTGCAGTGTCTTTCACAACAGCTTTAAGTATATGAGAACCCTCTCCCAACACTGAATAACACTCGAGTATCTCGGGTGTCTTTATAACCTGTTCGACAAGTTTACTATAATTCACAGAAGAATCCATTATAACAAGGATGAAGGCCATTAAATCAAATCCGAAATACTTTCTATTTAACTTGGCGTAATAACCTTCAATAATTCCTTGCTCTTCAAGTTTATTTAATCGTTCACTTAAAGATGGGAGAGATAATCCAATCGCCTCGGCAAGGGCGTTTCTCTTTGTTCTGCCGCTTTTTTGGAGCATGTTTAGTATCTTGATATCTAAGTCGTCCAGCATTAAACACCTTAGTTTGTTAGGCGCAGTGAAAAATATGGTGAAAAAATTAAGATAATTTTTGTAAATAAGCAAATATATTTTTAATAGATAATTTATTGATTTACTAAGGATTTGTCTGAAATGTTGGAAGAGTAAGAAGAGCACTGGTCTGTAAATTAATTCTATTGTATTTTCAGTCGCAAAGCTTCAAGCTTTTTAATGACAGCTTCGTTTTTTCCCTTAAACCTTACTATATAATTATTTAATTCCCTTCTCACTTTATAATTTTTTCGTAACTCATCAAAATATCTTGGCTGTTCGTAAACATTAAGTTGTTCAGATTTTTTAAGGAGATTGTTGTCTATATTAATATTGTAAGCTCTTTCAAATATTTTGTACAATGCTTCCTCAATCTCAGTAGCTTCATTTATTTCAACTAAGTCGTTTTCAACTGGAGGAAAGGTAGGTTTCCATAAAGGGGAAATATTTAGAAATTTACAAAGATCATTATAAACCATTACCGTACCGTTAACCTTACCTTCAAGTGAATAACCAGCTACGTGTGCAGTGCCGATATTTACAAGCTCTAACAAATCAACATCAATTTGCGGTTCGTTCTCCCAAACGTCGAGCACGGCGAAAATATTTTTGTTATTCACCAATCTTTTTTTCAATGATAAATTATCAATTACCGATCCACGCGAAGAATTGATTAATACAGCCCCGGGTTTTATTTTGTCTAGTGTATCGGAATCAATCAAATGAAAGGTTCGATCTATGCCTGTCATGTTAAGGGGAACATGCAGTGTGATAATATCTGCAGATAGAGCATCATCGAGAGAACAATATTCATCGCTGCCGAATAATTTTTGAAGCGGCGGATCATTTTTAATGACTTCAAAATCCAACGCCTCCGCTGCTCTTGCAACCTTACTCCCAATATTTCCCACTCCAATAATTCCTAATGTCATGTCTTTAAGAGAAATTTTTTGTTGATTTGCGATTGTGATAATTGCACTCCAAACGTATTCAGACACAGAAAAAGAATTACATCCTGCAGCGCTAAAAAAGTATATACCTTTTTCAGCCAGATATTCAATATCAACATGATCTGTTCCGGTTGTTGCACTACCAATATATTTTATTTTTGTACCACTAAGTAATTTTTCATTAATACATGTTATTGAGCGGACAATTAAAACATCTGCATTTTTACAAATCTCGTTGTTTATTTTCCGACCGTTAAGCAATAAGACTTCGCCGAATTCCGAGAATGCTTCCTCTCCAAGGGGAATATTTTCATCGACAATAATTTTCATTTTTACATGAAGCGATTTAGAATTTTTTCACAGGTAATTTAAAAAGAAAAAGACACAATTACAGTATTTGTTTAGACATGTATTATTCCGTATTTTTGACCAAATACGAATAAATGAAGGTTTGAATCAGCATGGAATTTAAAAGAAGAACGCATACTTGCGGGGAATTGCGGGAAGTAAATGTGGGTGAAAAAGTGGTCTTGAATGGTTGGGTTGACTCTAGAAGAGACTTAGGGCAATTGATTTTTATTAATATTCGTGATAGGTATGGTGTTACACAGGTCGTCTTCGAACCGACACAAAATGAAAGTGTGCATAATACTGCAAAAAAAATCAGGAGTGAATTTGTTATTTCGATTGAAGGTAAGGTTAGAAAAAGACCTCAAGGGATGGAAAATGTCGAGATGCCAACTGGTAAAATAGATGTTATCGTAGATAACCTTGTTATTCTCAATGAAGCACAAACCACTCCATTCGAAATTAAAGATGACGTGGATGTAAATGAAGAACTTAGGCTTAAATATAGATACCTCGATTTACGCAGAAATGTTATGCAAAAGAATCTTTTACTGAGACATGAGATGTATCAAGTGACGAGAAAATATTTTGATGAGCAAGGATTCGTGGAGGTAGAAACACCAATATTGATGAAAAGTACACCTGAAGGTGCACGCGATTTTTTAACACCCAGCCGTTTGCATAAAGGTAAATTTTATGCGTTACCTCAATCTCCACAAACATATAAACAACTTTTAATGGTTTCAGGATTCGATAAATATTTTCAGATAGTAAAATGTTTTAGAGATGAAGATTTACGCGCAGACCGCCAATATGAGTTTACCCAAATAGATATTGAAATGTCTTTTGTTGATCGTGAAGATGTTTTTAGCGTTGTTGAAGGTTTTATGAAGAGATTGTTTAAAGATATAAAAAATTACGACTTGCAGTTACCTATCCCGAAATTTTCGTTTGAAGAGATGATGGAAAAGTATGGCAGCGATAAACCTGATTTGAGATTCGGTTTGGAACTTGTAAAATTGAATGATGAGCTTGCGAATTCCGGCTTTAAAGTTTTCCAGGAATCGATTGAAAAAAATGGAATCGTAACTTCTTTGGTTGCAAATGGATGTGCTGAATATTCTAGAAATCAATTGGATATTCTAACTGATTTTGTGAAAAAGTTAGGGGCAGGTGGATTAATATGGATGAAATTAAAAAATGGGAATTTGGAATCGCCCATTTCAAAATTTCTTTCTATTGATGAGAAGAAAAGAATAATACAAAAGTTAAATGTAGCCGAAGGGGACTTAATATTGATTCTTACAGGTGAAAAATATAAAACATTGGCAATAATGGGTTCTTTGAGAATGGAGATGGCAAAACGGCTGAACTTAACTAAAGAAGATTCGACACCGTCTTTGTTATGGATTACTGATTTTCCATTATTCGAGTGGGACGAAGAAACACAAAGGTATTATGCAATGCATCATCCGTTTACTTCGCCTTGTCCTGAGGACGTTTCTTTAATGGAAGAGGAACCGGGTAAAGTAAAGGCTCGTGCTTACGATTTGGTATTGAACGGTAATGAAATTGCGGGTGGAAGTATTAGAATTCATAATGCTGATGTACAAGAGAAAATGTTTAAAGTACTCGGTATTTCCATTGATGAAGCCAAAGAGAAGTTCGGGTTTTTAATGGATGCATTTAAGTATGGCGCTCCGCCTCATGGCGGAATTGCTTTCGGTTTTGATAGACTTACAATGTTGTTTGCTGGAGAATCTTCAATAAGAGATGTGATTGCTTTTCCCAAAACCACGAATGGATTATCCCTCATGGATGGATCTCCATCAATTGCTAGTGAAGAACAATTGAAAGAACTACACCTAAAGATTCGAGAATAAATAGTGTAAAATTAATATCTTGTTTACATATTTAATAAAGTTCTGCAGGTAATTTTTACGTAAATATTTTTACTTTTTCTGTCATTATGAAGTATAATCTTTTATACACAAAAAAAATATCAATTTATGACTTTATTTGTATTTTTTAGAATTGGATTAAGAAAGAAGAATTCATTTCTTAGCTTGGATTAATTTTTGATTAAGTAATGTTGCACTTAATTTTTGTGGCATTAGCAATAATGAAATTATCTTAAAGTATTTAGTGGTGGTTCAATGGGTCAGCAACAACTTCTCCTTGTAGTACTGGGAATCATAATAGTTGGTTTAGCTATTATTGTTGGCATTAATCTTTTCACAGCACAATCTATAGAAGCTAAAAGAGATAATGTTATAAATGAATGTGTTAATATTGCGGCGTTAGCTCAGCAGCATTATCGTAGACCAGTAGCTTTAGGAGGAGGAGGTCGAAGTTTTACTGGTTGGAGAATACCTAACGAATTAGTAAGAACCGCTAATGGTACATATGTTTGTACCGTATTTCAGGATAGTGTTGTAATCACAGGCACTGGTAATGAAGTAGTTACTGGAAATGATTCGGTTGAAGTGAGAATGTCTGTAGATGCGAACAGTTATAGAACAGTTGTAATTCATTGATACTATAACAATATTACAGGTAATATTTACCTTTTAAACCAAGTTATTGAAAAAAAGCTGGAAATTTCAAAATATACCCTGTATATTATTGGCACAGATTTCGTTATTAGAAAATACATGTTTAATTAACTATTTTTCAAAACTAATAGGAGTTAAAATATGGGTCAGCAACAACTCTTACTCATCGTTTTAGGTATCATCATCGTTGGTATTGCAGTAGTTGTAGGTATTAATGTATTTACAGCTAGCAGTTCTCAAACCAACAGAGATGCTGTAATTTCCGACTGTACAAATTTAGCCTCAATGGCTCAACAATTCTACAGAAAACCGACTGCCTTAGGTGGTGGTGGTAATGCTTTCACAGGTTGGATACTTCCAGCACAATTGGATACAACAGGCAACGGTACTTATGCCGTAACTGTAGCTGCTCAAACGGTAACATTAGTAGGTACTGGTAATGAGAAAGGTAATGATGGAACTTCGAACGTCGAGGTGACCATGCTCGTTGGTCCGAACGCCATCACATCTACTACAATTGATAATTAACATTTTTCTAAAATTTTGTTAAATTAAAGGCTGATAAAACAGTTATCTGTTTGTCAGCCTTTTTTTTCACATAGGAATTAATGTCATGATTGAGTTACGATTCTCTGCGATAAAGTCTAACGGTCAATCTATAGGTGGTACTTTAAGTGCTCCTACCTACAAAGAGGGTAAACAAAAAGTTTCTGATCTTGCACGCAAAAATAAATTAACCATAAAAAGTATTGAGAAAAAAGTAACATTTATATATAAAATTAGAAAAGGCAAAGATAAACCAATTAAAGGTGAACAAAGAGCTTTTAGTAAGGAAGAAATTTCAACGGCCTTAAAAAAACTTGGTTACGAAGTTATATCTCTTAATAGAAAATTATTGGATTTTAGTTTAAAACCTCCTCAACAGGAGATAGTAGCATTTGTTAAAATCAGTGCAGAATTATTGGATCAAAAATTACCTTACAGTGAAATTTTAACATTGTTAATGAATGATGTTGAGAATAAGACTCTTAAGGAGACATTAAGACAAATTAATAGCGATTTGAAAAAAGGGGCGGACAGCGAGGCAACTTTTTTAAGATATCAAGGAGTATTCGGAAAATTTACTGCCTACATGTTAGGTTTAGCTTCCAAGAGTGGTAATATGGCTGAAATATATAAAGCTACTGCAAAATTCCTTGAAAGAAGACAAGAATTTAGAAAAAGTTTAAGGAGTGCTTTAATCACACCTTTGGTAACTTTGTTTGTGTTGTTTTTGGCGGTATTATTCTACGTAGGTTATATATTCCCTGAAACTGCAAAGTTATTTGTTAAATTCGATATTGCTCTTCCTCCTATGACTGCAGCAACATTGCAGTTTAGTGATTTTCTAATGAATAATTTTTTACTTGTAATAATTTTAACATTGGCTCCTCCAATAGCGCTTTGGAGATTTTCAGCATCTAAGAAAGGTAAATTGATTTTAGATAAATTCATGATGAAAATGCCTATAATTGGTTCTCTAATTCACAAAACGGTTATTGAAGTTTTCTGTCGTGTTTTCTATACTTTGTACAGCGGTGCGGCAGAGAGTATCGAACCCATCAGAATCGCTGCAGAAGCAGCTGGGAATACTTATTTTGAGCAGCAGATAAAATCTGTAGCCATTCCCCTCATGATTAAAAGAGGTGCCGGACTTACTGAGGCATTTGAGGCAGCAGGAGTATTTACTGACACAGCTATCTCCAGGTTCCACTCAGGCGAGGAAACAGGAACAATTAAAAATACTGCGTTACAACTTGCTAATTACTATGAAAGTGAAACCGTATTTAGATTGAAAAGTCTTATTGAGCTTATCCAGGTTGCTATTGCGATGGTAATTATGGTTGTAATGATTGGATTAACACTCGTTTCTGCTGAAACAGCAACGATTAGTCCCAAATCACCACTTGTTTAATTTTTTTTAATTAAGTTGAGCTTATTATGATTGATTCGACACTCGAAATGACAGATAAAATTGGGTATCTTCTTCTTAAGAAGGGAATTATCGATACTCAAATCTTAGAGAAAGCTCTGCAGATGAAGCAGGACGATCAAAGTAAGTTGAAGAGAAATTTAGCTCAAATTCTTGTTGAAGAGTTCAACTTTGATCACGATACAATTTTTAGAGAAGTTGCGGTTCTTTATGCATTTAAAGAATTAAATTTTCACCCGGATGATCTCCCGGAAGAAAGAATCAATGAGATTAAGAACCTTATAAAGAGAAACGGTGAGGAAGTTAAAAATATGCTCTTAGAGCATAGAGTTGTTCCCTTCAAATTCGACGATCGAATCAAGGATAAACTTATTTTAGCCGCTGTTGACCCGACCGATAGAGCTTTAGCAAAAATTGCTTATAGCCTTAATGTGAAAAAGTTCGAAATCAATTACCTCAGGAAAAGGGATTATGATAAACTTATTCAGATGATTGTTTCAACCGATAACGAATATTTAAAGATGATTGAAGAAGCGCATGAGGAATTTTCGGTTGAAACAGAAGAAGCCGCCATTGATGAAGAAGAACTTGATGCGGAAATAAATAAAAGTGCTTTGATAAATTTGATAGAAGCAGCATTAATTGAAGGAGTGCGAAAAGGTGCAAGTGATATTCACATTGTTCCTAAGAGCGGTAACAAAACCGAAATCAACTTTAGGATAGATGGTAAATTAGCAAACTGGCATACCCAAGAAAATACTTTACCTGAAGCCGTAATGGCTGTGGTGAAAGACCGGTCAAAAGGTATGGATAGATTTGAAAGAGAAAAAGCACAAGATGGTTTTATTCAGAGAGAGATTGATAACCATATTATACGATATAGAGTTTCTGTTTTGCCAATGGTAGGTACCGAACTTAAAAATAAGTTTGAAACTATAGTAATAAGAATTCTCGACGATAGAAAAGTTATTAAAGACTTGGGTAAACTTGGTTTAGTAGGATATGCAAAAGATGCTTTCGAGAAAGCTATAAATCAGCCTCAAGGAATGATAATCTTAACAGGTCCGACTGGTAGTGGTAAAAGTACGACTCTTGTTGCAGCACTTTATCAAGTTATTACACCGGAAAAAAATATCCTGACAGTTGAAGATCCTGTTGAGTATGTGATTGAAGGTGCAAGGCAATTGAAGATTGGTTATAAAATGAACTTTGAACAAGCTATCAGATCGATATTGCGTCATGATCCTGACATTGTGCTCGTAGGAGAAATGCGTGATAAAGAAACTGCTGAAACGGCTATTAAATTGGCTAATACCGGTCACCTTACATTTTCAACTTTGCATACTAATGATGCACCTAGCGCCGTTGCTCGTTTGTTTAAAATGGGTGTTGAACCGTTTTTAATTGCCTACGCGATAAATATAATTGTTGCTCAAAGACTCATTAGAAAGTTATGTGGTAGCTGTAAGAAGAGAGTAACAAAGTTTGACGAACACGAAATGAAAGCTGCAGGTTTAGATATCGCTGAATGGAGCAAATATGAAGTCTATGAGGCTGTTGGATGTGAAAAATGCAATCGTTCCGGATACAAAGGAAGAATGGCAATTCATGAAGCTTTGTACTTTACAAAAGAAATCAGACGTTTAATAGTTAGTGCAGGTGAAGAAGTTGATGAAGAAGCAGTAAGAGCCCAAGCAAAGAAAGATGGAACACATAATCTAAGGGAATCTGGACTAGAAAAGGTAAAGCTTGGTTTAACATCCATTCAAGAGGTTATTGGCGCTACTATGGAAGAATAAGTCAGTTCTTTTTTTTATATTGTAAATTATTTTAATGGGTATATAATGGTAAATGAAGCAAAGACAATTCTAACAAATTTTGCGTCTAAAATTCCTCCTACTGCATTAGGTCCTGAAAGAGTAAACTATATAATTGATAATATAAACACGATACCGATGGAGCAGAAGCTTGTTCTTCACAAATTAGCTAATTCTATTTTAAGTAAGATGTTGGAATTGCAAGCTTCAGATATCGAATTGGGCGGGCATGGTTGTCAAGATTTTATTTGGTTAAGAGTATTTGGAACAAAAAAACGAATCCAAGAACTTCCTCAGTTGACTGCCGATGAAGCATCAACTCTTATAGTCAGTCTGTTGAATACTAATCAATGCAAGCATTTGATGATAAGCAGAAATTTGGATTTTAGTTACACATTTCATTATGAAAAGGAAAAAAAGAATGTTAGGTTCAGGGCAGATACTTATTTTGATCTTGATTCACTTGCGCTGAATATGCGTGCTATCTCTGCTAATATAAGACCCGTTGAATCATTGGAGTTTCATCCGTTTGCATTGAAAAGCATGAGCCATAACTTTATCAAATTCGGTCTTTCCTTGGTAACGGGAATAACCGGTTCAGGTAAATCAACAACTCTCGATGCAATTATTGATTATCATAATAAATTTGATCCTGCTCACATAGTAATTATTGCCGCTCCTATAGAATACGTACATAAATCTAATTTGGCTATTGTAAGGCATAGGGAAGTAGGCCGAGATGTACTTTCCTTTAAAGAGGGAGTTATCCAGGCTCTGCGGCAGGACCCCGATATTATCGTAATTGGTGAAATGAGGGATCCGGATACGATTTTGGCAGCATTAGAAGTAACAGATACCGGTCATAAGGTCTTTTCAACCCTGCATACCTCTTCCGCTGTGGAGTCCATCGATAGGATTATTGCTGAAGTTAATCCAGTGGAGCAGGAAAGAGTTAGAAATAGGCTGGCAGATGTTTTAATTTCGGTCGTTTCGCAGAAATTAGTCCCAAGTTTAGACGGTAAACGGGTAATGGTTAAAGAAGTTCTTATTGTTACTCCAAGTGTAAAAGCAGCTATAAAGAACAATAATACAAGTGAAATTTACGGTATGATAACTCAAGGTTCCCAGCAGGGAATGGTTACTTTGGAACAGGATTTGTTAAGACTTTATAGGGAAAGAAAGATTTCAAAAGAGAATGCTGTTACTTACGCCAATAATAAAACAAGAATAATGCAATTATTACAAGCGGTATAATAAATGAAGCAAATTGTCTGCGTTTATTGCGAAGGTAATGACACTAAAATAGCTGTATTTTCTAAGTCGCAAGATACTATCAAACTTTTGCGTACTGCCTCATCTAGTACAGTCGGATTAAAAAAATCAGCTGGTCATGGTAAGGAAAATTTGGCAGATTTGGGTGGTGGTGATTTAGGTAGCGATATCTCGTTTGAAGAATTCGGTAATGTTGGTGGTGAAGAGAGTGTGAGCGATGTCGGAATGATTGCAGATGTGCTTTCAGATCTTAGTCTGAAGAAATCTCAATTCATTCCAATAATCACGGAACCGGTTGCTAATTACCATGTTTACGAAGGTGATAAAGAATTAGAAAAAAGTAAACTTATTGAATCAATTATTCAGGAGGTTGAAAGCACAAAAGGTGTTTCAGTTGACTCCGCTTCAATTGATTGTATAGACTTGAACGAGAAGTCCATTCTCAGCGTTTTCGTTGAAGGAGATATCCCTTGTGTTAATTTTGTTAATTCTCTAGCAAGCCATAATCACCGCAGATATTACCGCATTCCTACCATTAAAACTGCGGATTTATCGTTGGCCTATTATGTTTCGAAAACAACAAAGTTTTTCCCTGAAGATTACTCCTTAATTATATACATCGGTAAAGAATACAGTAAGTTGATATTCCTCGAAGGACAAAAACTGAAACATCTTGGAGCCACATTAGATATAGGTACTAAAAATCTTCATACATACGACGTATATTTTTCAAAAATTTTATTGGAGATGGAAAATGGAGGTATTCCGAAACTTGACAATATTATTCTTTGCGGAGAAGATAGATCTGAGAATTTATTGTTGTCATTCTACGGTACTTTCCCTGAAGCAAATGTTACGGAATTAAAATTTGAGAATATTGATACAAGTGCTTTGGAGACCGATGAGGTTAGCCATGTTTCGGCTTTTGCAATTCCAATTTCCGTTGCAACTGAATATTTTGATGAACAGGATAAATTATATACTGGTATTAATATTTTGCCCCGCGATATTAAGGAAAGGCAAAAAGTACTTCAGTTCGGATGGCATAGTTATGTACTGTTCCCGTTAATATTTGGAGCTGCATTTTTCTTTACTAATAACATACTCTCGAATTTCAGCGAAATAGAGAACCTTGATAAAGAGATTGACGAATTGACCCAAAGACAAATACAGAATCAAGCAATTGTAGGCCAAATGACACCGTTGAACGAAAAAATAAATAGTTTCGATGTTACACAAGCAATCCTGGATTCGGCTTCGGTTGGGACTGAAATATGGGGTAATAATTTGGATAAAGCTTCATCTTTTATTGAGCGTAGAAGAAATTTCTGGATAACAAAACTTGAAACCGTTTCACCAATCGAAATAAAATTAACGGGATATTCTTTATCTCGCAGCGTTCTAACAGAGTTTGCCCAGTATAACAGTACTTCGTTATTAAAAAGTATTTTGTATGAGCCTTTACGAGATAAAAATGCTTTTATATATACCTTAAATTATAAAATTAATGAAAAACAGTAGGGATAAATGAGTGCTAAAGCAAAAAATACTTTAATTCTCTCAATCATCCTTTTTGTGATAATTTTAGGTAGTGGTATTTATAGTTTTGTCATTCAGGGAGGTAATATAAAAGACCGGCAGGCAAAGGTCAATGAATTGAAAATGTATGAATTAGATACTCAGCAATTATTAGCACAACTTGATTTGTTGAAAGTTAGAGTCGCACAAATGGACTCAATATTGGCATTAAGAAAATATAACATACCCTCGAAGTTACCGCAATCAAGCTTCTTTGATTTTGTTAACAGCGTTAGTTTTAATTTTTCTCCTCTTTCATACGTTAATATTGAATATATTGATTCTATGGTAGAGCAGAATTATAAACATTACAAGTTTAAGCTAACCGGAACGGCTCTATTTAATGATTTATATAAATTGGTTTATGCGATTGAACAAAGTAAATTTTTAAAAAAGGTTCTTACGTCTAATCTAAATAATTTTATTCAAGTTGAAGAAGATGGAACACCTCATTTTCTGGTAAATTATGCTCTTGATGTTGCAGTGTATTTTGCGGATAACGATCGGTTCTCAGCAGTAAGTTCTAAAGAGAACCGACTTATACCTAATCCTATTTATGATATTTTCTATCCGTTGATTAGAAACGAGATACCTCCAAATACGGAGAATTTATTGGATGTACAAGTTGCTCAATTACTGGCTCTTATTCCAGACGGAGCTTATCTTGCAGATGCAAACGGAAATACTTTTCTTCTATGGGAGGGTGATCCAGTTTATCTTGGGTATCTAACCGAGATAGATTATCAGAATAACAGGGTTCACTTTATCCTTAATAAAGGAGGGATAATCGAAAGAATTACTTTAACATTAGAAAAAGAAAAAAAATCGGTAGAATAAAATGAAACTTATAACAACA
The DNA here is from genome assembly GCA_964554135.1 of uncultured Melioribacteraceae bacterium. Taxonomy (GTDB): domain Bacteria; phylum Bacteroidota; class Ignavibacteria; order Ignavibacteriales; family Melioribacteraceae; genus CAZKNM01. The sequence goes on along the minus strand of CAZKNM010000007.1, from coordinate 3,680 downwards.
TTTTTACTCATATTATTGGCGATTCCAACATTTGCACAAAAGGATTTAGAAAAGAGGTTATCCGGCTATGTAAATCCCGAAGAGCTTGTTACTCTTTCGGCGAGCATTCCTTTCGATCAGGCCGTTGAAATTCTTAGTCAAGTAAGTGAAAAACTGACAGGTAAAAGAATAGTATCTACCGCAGGTTATACGGAACCGATCGATATTGAAATTGATAAAATGCCTTACAAAAAAGCATTGATTATAATAGTTCAGTTCAATGGATTGATCTATGAAGAGAAACAGGATGTTATTATAATAAGAAAACTTACGGATACGAGCGCAACCTTATCTGAAGAAATTTATGCTCCTGTTTCAGAACGCGAAGTGAAAATAACAGCGCTTTTCTTCGAAGCGAACGTTACTGAAATGCGCGAACGGGGAATAAATTGGCAATGGCTCCTTTCCCAGAGTGGATTATCTATTGCCGGTGAATTTATTACATTCTCAACAGCGCAAGGACAAGAGACAGCCGGCGGAACAACGGGTGGAACCACTGGCGGAACTGCAAGCGGTTCAGTGCAGAAATCTCCCGATTTCAACGTAAGCTCAGAAGCTGACTTCACCATGGGGAATTTCTCGGGAAATGCAATAGGATTGTTTAGATTTTTTGAAAGCGAAAATTTGGGTGAAATAATTGCACGTCCTACCGTAACAGTTAGAAATAAAAACCAAGGAAGAATTCAGATAGGTTCAGATATATCAATCAAGGAGCGCGACTTCGCCGGAAATATTATCGATCGATTTTATGCGACAGGTACTATTATAGAGGTTACACCATATATTTATTCTGAAGAAGGTGTTGATTATGTATTATTAAAACTGAGCGCCGAAAGGAGTAGTGCACTGCCGGATGTAGTAAGTACTGAAATAAGGAAAACCTCGGCCAGTTCAGAAGTGTTAATGCTTAACGGGGAAGAAACTGCTATCGGCGGCCTCTTTGTTAATGAGGAAACAAATATTAGAAGAGGCATTCCTTTACTTAAGGATCTTCCATGGTGGTTTTTCGGTTTAAGATATATCTTCGGGTATGATCAACAAACCATAACAAAAAAGGAGATCATAATTTTAGTCAAAGCTGAAATACTGCCTTCACTGAAAGACCGCACAATTCGTAAGGAAGCACAAGATTTAATTAAAGAAAAGATCGAGGAAGATCAACAGTTCTTGGATAAATATAAATCCGAAGTAAAAAAAGAAAAAGAAGATGAGGGTTAAATATGGAATCTATATTGATAGTGGATGACGATTTAAACCTCTGTAAAGTTTTAGCTGAGGAATTAAAAGAAGTTGGTTATGAATCCTTTTTTGTGAACAGTGCCAATGAACTATTTGCGTTTTTGAGCAAAGGGAATCGTATCGATCTGATTTTATTAGATTTGAAAATGCCCGAGAAAGACGGATTCTGGGTTTTGAAAACTTTGAAAGAGAAAAATATAAATGTGAAGATAATTGTACTAACTGCCTACGCCGATGTTAAAAGCGCCATTGATTCTGCAAGGCTAGGAGCCGACGATTTCATCAGCAAACCTTATGATCTTGATGAATTGCTGATCACTGTTAGAAGAGTATTACAAAAAGAAGATCATGAAAATTAATGTTAGACTATTATTAATTACATTTAGTGTAGTAGTTTTAATATCAGTCCCATCCACGTTAGTTTTATATTCTCTCGCTAATAAGATATTTAAGGATCAACAGACCAACTCCATACTTTACTCATCTAATGATTTTATATTTACTCTCCAATCTCAAATTGCGGATATAGATGAAAATTTTAATGAAATTTTTTCCAGATTAGGTGATATTTATTCGGTTGATCTTGACAGTACAAAAATAGATTTCCTCTTCACGCCTCGGAATGATTCGGTTCTTGTTAAGGATTTATTCAAAGAGAAAAAATCCGTTATTCTTAATAAAGATGCAGGAACAATAAGGAATTTTGTGAAAGATAATCCGAATATCATTTTAAAATATAAACAGTTTCGAAGAACCAGGACCATATATTATGGTAAAGTGATCAACACGGAGTTTTTAGAGAAGATGGCGGAGAAGATACGTGCCGAAATTGCTTTTATTGTAAATGATGTACCGGTAGAAATATCCCATCCCGAACTGAATGAAAAACATCTGCTTAGCATTATCAACTCTGCAAAGGACCTTAGAATTAAAAATATATTTGATCTATACTCGGAAGAGTTGGAATCCGCAGATTTTATTGCATCCTACTATAGTCCTAAAACTTATTTTACAACGGATATTAAATATGGCTTTATAATCTTTTCTATATCCTCGGAGGCTGCGGACTTTAAAAATCTAATGAATATAGTCTTGATGCTGATAATTCTTTCAGGATTGGCTTTATCATTAATCTTTGTATTGTTATTCACGACAAAGTTTAGAAAACAGATTTCTGTGCTGAGCGAAGCTGCTCAAATTGCCGGTAAAGGGGATTTTGACCATCGTGTAAAAATTATGTCTAAAGATGAAATTGGGATATTGGGACAGGCATTTAACAAAATGTTGGATGAATTAAAACGTAGAGATAATTCTGAAAAAGACTATCTCGAATTCATAACTCTTCTAAATCAAAATCCTACATTAAATGAAATATCCGAAGAAGTACTTAAGAAGATTATTAAATCTACTGGCATGTCCATAGGGGTTCTTTATTTTGTAGAAGAAAATAACTTGAGATTATTATCGACTTATGGTGTCAGTGATGACCATACAAAGCCATCACAGAAAGTCGATTATTACGAAAGCGCTATCAACGATAAGAGAGTAATAGAAAAAGTATTTACAAAAAATTTTCCCATACTCAAGACGGGAATAACAGAAATCAAAATTGAATATCTAATTATCGCTCCTATTATTTTTAACAGAACAGTAATTGGGATACTTGAACTTGCCTCAGACACTGTACCGGTGAAAGACATTAAAGTATTTATTGAAAATCTACAAGAACAACTTGCGATTGGTTTGAATAATGCCCGTTCATTCGAACAATTGGAAAATATGATCAGAGAGCTCAAGCTTTTAAATGTTGAGTATCAAAAACAAAATAAACAGATTCTCGAGAAAAACGATCAGCTAATAGAGCTACATAAGAAACTTGAAGAAAAAGCCGAAGAACTTGAAGAACAAAGACTCAAAGCTGTGGAGCTTACTAAACTTAAATCGCAGTTTCTCGCCAATATTTCTCATGAATTGCGTACACCTCTTAATTCTATAATCGGTTTGACTGAATTGATCGTCAGGGATCATCAGATTTTACCTAATAATAAGAATAGGCTTGATATTGTTTTAAGAAACGGGAAGAAGTTATTGAACCTGATAAACAATATTTTGGAATTTTTGAAGATCGAATCGGGGAAGCTGGAAGTAAAAAAAGAGAGATTTTTGCTCAGTCAATTTTTGGAAGAAATAAGAATTTTTATTGAGCCGTTGTTTGTCGAAAAAAATCTCAAGTTCTCTATAGAATTCGATGATGGTAACGATTATTTGCTAAATACTGATCGGGGTAAAATCGAACAGATTTTGATCAATCTTATCGGGAATGCTGTAAAGTTCACTGAGAAAGGATATGTAAAAATAAATAGTCGGGTCTCACGATCATCCGATCTTGTGCTTGAGATTAT
>CAZKNM010000006.1:24592-46065 GCA_964554135.1 uncultured Melioribacteraceae bacterium | reverse complement strand
GAATTCAAAGCGGGAATTTCAGTTGCACCGGTAACCGATTGGCACTATTACGATGCAAAGTGGGCTGAGTGTGTGATGAAAAGACCGGAAGATAATCCGGAAGGTTATGAAAAAACATCGCTGGTTAATGCTGCATCAAATCTTAACGGACGCCTGCTGCTGGTTCACGGAACATATGACGATAATGTTCATATTCAAAACAGCTGGGCATTTGCAAACCAATTGATTGCAAACAATATTCTTTTCGACATGATGATATACCCGATGAGACAACATGGGATAAGCGATGCACCGGCGAGAATTCATCTGTACAAGAAAATGCTGGAGTTTTGGAGAGAAAATCTCTAATAGCATTTTATACATTACTGCTATTATGAGTATTAAGATGATGGATTTTATAATCCCGTATTAAACCTTCTAGCTCCGATAAATCTGTTGGAGTAATAAGAACTTTTAAGAGAAGAGACTATTACACCTTGCGAACGGCTGGCGTGGGCAAACATATCTTCACCGATATAAATGCCGACATGCCCGGGATAAGAACCTTTCCGGGTATCGAAAAAAACCAGATCGCCGAACTTTAAAGAACTTTTATTGGAGACTTCCTCACCAATTTTAAATTGTTCGCTTGCGCTCCTCGGCAGATTGACATTTAGTGTATTTTGAAAAACCTGTTGGGTGAATGCAGAGCAATCGATTCCCTGCTCGCTTTCACCACCATATTTATAGGGTGTGTCTATAAAATGAATAATCTCGAACAGGACTTTTTCACGCGGTGTTAATGCGGCAGATAGATTTTTTACTTTATCATACTTTTTTATCAATTCTTCAGCATCAACCGGATAATCTTCAACCGGCTTCACATCAAATTCTGGTTGATTATTATATCGAGAGGCTGCATCGGTAGAATCGTTGGTTTTATCCCCATCCTCCGATGTAAACCTAACATTTTTTGATTTATCTTTATCTTCTTGTTTGGGAGTGTCATACCTGCTGCTATATGAAGAAGGGGAACAGCCGCTGATAATTATCACAGCTGCAATTCCCCAACAAAAAATTATTAATCTATTTAGTCCCATCGAAAAAAAACTTAACCTAAATAGGTTCGTAAGTTTTTACTTCGCGATGCATGGCGTAATCTTCTAATTGCTTTTTCCTTTATCTGGCGGACTCTTTCCCTCGTTAAATTAAAATTCTCACCGATCTCTTCCAGAGTAAGTGAGTGTTCTTTATTCAAACCAAAATACGATTTGATAACCTCCGCTTCCCTTTCGGTTAATGTAGCCAACGCTCTTTCAATTTCATTTTTTAACGATTCGGACATAAGCGTCCAATCGGGGGACGGCTGCTGTTCATTGGTCAATACATCCAAAAGCCTGTTGTCTTCACCTTGAGCGAACGGTGCATCCATTGATACGTGACGACCGGAAATTTTGAGTGTGTCGGATACTTCATTAATATCCATATCGAGCTCGCGCGCCAATTCATTTGCGCTCGGCTCCCGTTCGAATTCCTGCTCGAGGTTGCTGTAGGCTTTCCCTATCTTATTTAGAGCACCAACTCTGTTTAACGGTAGTCTAACAATTCTAGATTGTTCGGCTAATGCCTGAAGGATTGATTGTCTAATCCACCAGACTGCGTAGGAAATGAATTTAAATCCTCTCGTCTCATCGAATCTTTTAGCTGCTTTAATCAAACCGAGATTCCCCTCATTGATTAAATCACCGAGAGATAATCCTTGATTCTGATACTGTTTGGCAACACTAACAACGAATCTAAGGTTCGCTTTAACTAATTTCTCAAGTGCTCTCTGATCCCCCTTTTTAATTTTGATTGCAAGTTCAATTTCCTCATCGGGGGTAAGCAGATCGACTTTTCCAATTTCTTGAAGATACTTATCGAGCGATTGGCTCTCACGGTTGGTATACTGTTTAGTAATCTTCAATTCACTTTCTCCCGGTTTTTTCGGAATAAATTGAATCAACTATCCCTACTATTGAAGCATCAACAGGAGCCATGTCAACATCCAAAGGAATTACGGCTTCGCTGGCAGTAACATAATAAATAACTTCACCCGGACCAGCGCCTATTGTATCCACGGCAACAATCGGTTTCCCCAAATTTTTCAAATGAGAATTTAAGGGCTGGACAAACTGCATTTTATACCCCTTCAATGTTTCATATTTGCGGGTAGCCCAAATTGTCCCTATTACTTTTCCGAGATGCATTAACTCTCTATCAACTCTTCAAGTTTATCTTTTATTGCGATATCAAGTTTGTCAACTATTGCCATGATAACGGCATCTACAGGTTTGTTTTTTGTAAAAGTCGTCTGGCGCGCCGAACTCCCCTGTGCAACTAATACAACTTCGCTTACTCCCGCTCCAACCGAATCGACAGCAACAACAAAATTTTTCTGAGGTTTGTAATCAAGATCAAGCTGACGGACTATTAAAAATTTTGCACCGACTAAATTCTCATCCTTTTTAGTCGACCAAACCGTTCCGATTACTTTTCCTAATATCAATTTAACCCCGCGAGTCTTTTGGTTAAAATATATTTATCCCCCATTTGCAATCTAATGTTTCTCATTGTTGATAAAGGAAGATATTTTGCCGGATAATCATGCAGACTAAAGTATTCCCTAAAAGATATAATCCCCTTATTTCCATTTTATATCCATCAATATCCGGCATTCAAACCTACTGTTTTTAAAACTTTCATCAAAGAGACTGCAATTTTTTTTTACGCTTCAAGCAAGAAGCTTTTACCTTTTAGATTATTATTTACTTTGAAAAAGTGAGCCGCAGTTTGTGCCACATCCGCAAAAGTTTTACGTATACCTAGATTTTTCCCTTCCCTTTCTTTTCTATAATACAACAACGGAATATATTCCCTGCTATGATCCGTGCTGGGTGTCGTCGGATCGTTTCCATGATCGGCTGTTAGTATCAATACATCTGTTTCATCAATTACATTTAATATCGAAGGAAGTTTCGAATCGAATCCTTTCAGTGCTTCATGAAAACCAGCCGGATCATTTCTGTGACCAAAATATACATCAAAATCAACCAAGTTCGCAAAAATGAAACTGCCCTGGCTTTTGTTCGCAAATTCGATTAATTTTTTCACTCCTTCGTCGTTGGATTTTGTCGGTTGACTGATTTTAATTCCTCGATAATTGAAAAGATCATTTATCTTACCGATTGCAATCGTATCAATACCGGCTTCCATTAAAACATCAAGAATCGTATCGGACACCGGATTGACAGAAAAATCTTTCCTGTTAACCGTTCTTTTATATTGACCTTTCTCCGTAATGAATGGGCGGGCAATAACACGACCTATACTAATCTCACCGGTCAATACTTTTTCTCTAGTCATCATGCAAATTTCATAAAGTCTATCGAGAGGTATTACTTCTTCGTGAGCTGCAATTTGAAAAACGGAATCTGCCGAAGTATAAATAATCGGGTTACCGGTTTTAATGTGTTCATCGCCAAGCTCTTTAATGATCTCTGTGCCGGATGCTGCTTTATTTCCGAGTATACCTTCTACACCCGTGTGTTTTAAGAAATTCGAAATCAGATCATCGGGAAATCCATTAGGGTAAAGAGGAAATTCAAAATCAATTCTCAAACCGCCTAACTCCCAATGTCCGGATATAGAATCTTTACCAACCGATTGCTCAGTCATTTTACCATATGAAGCGAGGGGTGATTTTTGAGGGGATAAACCTTCCAGACTATCGATATTTCCCAAACCCAATCTTTCTAAGTTTGGAAGCTGAAGTCCTCCAACGTGGGAGGCTATGTTCTTTAATGTGTTACTTCCTTGATCTTTGTATTTCTCAGCATCGGGGAGCTCTCCGATACCGACTCCGTCCAATACAATTATGATAAAATTATTCAAAGGTAACTTTAATTGATACTTTTTACTGTATTACCCCCCTTTTCGAGGGCTTTGTTAAGAGCTAATTCAGCATTGGAAATCACTTCTTCTGCATCACTTGTATGACCGGTTGCAGCAACTCCAATTGAGACTGTAAAAGTAGTCTGTTTAGATACGACAGCAATTGGTTTACGAGCAATTTTAGTTCTCAATTTTTCCGCCCACAAAAAGACGTCTTTGGCAGTTGAGTTAAAGAAATAAACCGCAAATAATCGTTCACCCAGCCTGCCGAAGATATTGAGCGGAGTCATCTCTTCCTTAATCGCAGCAGCTATCGATTTTAATACTTTCGGGAAAGGATCTCCTTCAAACAAAGATTCCTGTTCCAAAAAATCATCAATATAAATTAATGCCACAGCTCCATGCAAACTCAATTCTTCAGATTTAATTAAATCCGCCGTTATTCTTTCCATGAAAGATTTTTTATTTAAAGCAAGAGTATCAATGTCAACCGAAAGCAAACTTCTAAGCAGAGAATGAGAAGAGAAAGAATAAAGAATAAAAGCAAAAATCTTCATGGCGTTTCTTAAGAATTCAATATCGGCATTCGTATAAATATTTTTTTTCAGACTCTCAAAACAGATAACGCCGAAATTTTGATCATCATAAACCAAAGGAATTGCAAGAAAGGAACCGTCGAAACTTACATCTTCAGCTTTAGAGTATCGTTTTTGTTCTACTGCTGAGGTATCGTCCACCTTCCTCGGCTCACCGCTTATAATGGCTTTCCCCACAAGTGTATCATTCAATTCTACTTCTAAATTTTCTCCGGTGTATTTAAGAGAGGTTTTGTTTACAACCCTACTAATTTTAAATCTTTGTTCCGTAGGCATATAAGAGATGAAAGCAAAAGCATCCCAGGGTATGAGATTGCGAACCGATGCTTCCAGAGCTTCATATAATTCTGTCTCGGTAGTGAACTTTTTATCCCCTCCCAATATTGTAAGCAATGATTTTAATCTCTGTTCGGCCTGTGACTCGCTGAATTTTTCTTCGAATAAAGAAATCATAATTGAGATTACACGGACCGATCTACCAAGCGAATAGATAGTCTCTATGCCGAACGCATCCCCCTCTTTAGAATCCAATGCTAGAACACCAAGCAAACGTTTGCGATAATACAAAGGTACACCGACGAAACTCCGTATTCCTTGCGGCATTACATAGTATCTGATTACGTCTTTCTCGGCATTAGGCAAAATATTAGTTAGCAGTTCAGGCTCTTCCTTCTGAACGATTTTACTAAGAACATCGTCTTCAATATCATATTTCCGTTCAGAAATTTCAGAAGAGCTGGAAACATATTTTTCAAGAGTTAATTTCTGCTTCTTTTTATTGTACCAGAAAAATAATGCACTATGGGCCAAAAAAGCTTCTTTGATTACAGTTAAAATTTTCTCTAAAGCAAAACCGAATTGTTCATCATGGTTGAAATCGGCAGGCAATTCTTCCGAGACAATTTTTTCAAAGTTAGCTTTAAGATCCGGCGGCTTGAAAAAATCTTTTGTCTCATATCTTGATCTGTGAGACTCTTCCGTTTTCTTGACTTCGATTTTGTCAATCGGAGTGAGGATTTTAAAATCGTCATCTTCAGCTACTATTTCTCTTTTACCAGATGATTCAGCTTCAGAATCATCTTCCGGCGAAAGTCTCTCTTCAATATCATCAAAATATTCCTCTCGTATCGAATCGCGTAGGAATATTATGAATCCTACATACACAACAAGCAATATAGAGGCTATGATTTTCAAGATCAGGTCTTCGGTAAAAAATTGGACGGCTGTTAGTAAGGGAATCACTAAAAAGATCAAAATTCTTCTTCTATTTTTTCTGTTTATTCCCATTACTGCTATCGAATGAAATTTGTTTGTAATAATACTAAAACTTTAGGAAAAAATCATTTAAGGAACAAATTGTTCAATTTATTGCGCAGATTGGTCTTTCCGGTACCTTTCGTTGAAGAATACATAAACAAATTCTTATCAACAATTAATTCAGGAAAACATTCGGTAATTCTCCTTTTCGAAAGTGCAATCTCGGATTGTTTGAGTTTGTCTATTTTATTTAAAATCACGAAATAAGGAAGATTCATTTCTCTAAGGAATCGATTAAGATATATATCAAGATTCGTTGGTTCATGTCTGCTGTCAATAAAATGAAACACCAACTCAATTTTTCTTTGTGAATTGAAATATTGTTCAATCAGCTTTTGCCATGCTACTCTTTCCTTTAAGGAAACTTTTGAGTATCCAAAACCCGGCAGGTCAACTATAAAAAATTTATTCTCAACTAAATAATAATTTAGAGATCTAGTCTTTCCGGGATCAGAGCTGGTTTTAGCCAATTTTTTTCTGTTGAAGAGCGAATTTAAGAAGGAAGATTTACCAACATTGGAACGCCCGCACAATACAAGCTCGGGTAATAATTGCTTGGGCAATTTGTCAATGTGATAAACTGATGTTATAAAATGAACTTCTTTCATATAATAAAAAAGAGTAACCGTAAAGAACAGTTACTCTTTTACTTCAAATTACTAGCATTTATTTATTTTTTCTTTTTCGATTTTGAAGAAGTAGTTTTTGCCTTGGCGGTTGATTTCTTTTTCGTTCCGGCTTTTTTATCTTTTTCTTCTTCGGTCTTTTTTTCTTTAGTTTCCTTTTTAACTTTTGCTTTTTTCTCTTTCGGCTCTGTTTCTTTCTTCTTCGATACGGTTTTCTTCTTAGCCTTAGGCTTTTCTGCCGCAACTTTTGCTTCTTCAACTGCTTCTTCTTTAGCTTCCAGTTTATCTTTTCCCTTCGTTTCTTTTTCCTTGGCTTCTTTTTCTTTTGCTTCCTTTTTTTTCTTCTGTTGTTTTGCCAGCAGTTCATTATAATCGACTAATTCAAGAATAGCCATCTCGGAGGCATCACCTTTTCGCTGACCTAGTTTTACTACCCGTGTATACCCGCCGGGTCTTTCACCAATCTTCGGAAGTATTTCATTAAACAATTCCTGAACAACAGATCTATCATGAATATGTCGGGAAACATATCTCCTGGCATGAAGCGTATTTTCTCTCGCTCTCGTAATTATCGGCTCCGCAAAAGAACGTGCTGCTTTCGCTTTTGCAAGAGTTGTTTTTATTTTTTTATGTACAAATAACGAAGTCGCTAATGATCTTAATGTCGCCAAACGATGGCTTGCTGTTCTACCTAATTTCTTTACTTTATCTCTATGTCTCATTATTCTACCTTATTACGGGAATTAGTTGTTTTCAGTATTTTCAACAACATATTTATCGACATCCATACCGAATTCGAGTCCATGATTTTCAACTATCTCAACCAATTCGGCAAGGGATTTTCTTCCAAAATTTCTGAACTTAAGCATTTCATTTTCATCTCGTCTAACCAGATCACCCAATGTTTTAATGTTCGCAGCTTTTAAACAATTATGCGAACGAACACTTAATTCCAGATCATCAACGCTGGTTATCAATATCTTTCTAATCCTTTCGGTTTCAGCATCTTTTTCGCTTTCAACTTTCTCTTCTTCCGGTTCTACATCGAAGTTAATGAAAATGTTGACATGATCTCGGAGTATTTTGCCAGCATTCGAAAGAGCTTCTTCAGGAGTAATCGAACCGTCGGTTCTTACTTCAAGACTCAACTTTTCATAATCATTTCTTTCTCCGATTCGAACGTTTTCAACATCATAGTGAATGTTTTTAATCGGTGTAAATATTGAGTCGATAGGAATTAATCCGATGGTCTGTTCCGCAATTTTCTGTTCATTACCCGGTACATAGCCTTTGCCAACACCGAATCTGATTTCCATTGTGAGTTTAGCATCGTTATTTATAGTCGCTATATGAAGATCCGGATTAAGAATTTCAATGTCGGGGCAATTGGCCTGTAAATCTTTAGCCTTAAATTGATGAGGGCCTGTAATGGAAAGCTCCAAACTGCCGGTTTTTTTGTTCAAAATCCTCATTCTTACTTGCTTCAGATTTAGGATAATTTCCGTAACATCTTCTACAACACCCGGAACAGTTGTGAATTCGTGCAATACACCGTCAATTTTAATTGCGGTTATTGCAGAACCGGTTAAAGAGGATAACATTACTCTTCTGAAAGCATTTCCTAAAGTGATTCCAAAACCTCTTTCCAACGGCTGAATGATAAATTTACCGTACGACTCAGTAGCGTTAGATTCATCAAGCACTACGCCGTCTGGCATCTTTATAAACGGATAACTCATTTATGATCCTCTATATAAATTTTAAATTACTTAGAATATAACTCAACAATTAATTGTTCATTTGCGTTGAGTGGTATCTCTTGTCGGACTGGAATTTGAATAAAGGTTCCCGAAAGAGAAGCTTTATCTATCGACAACCAGCCATATAAGCTGTCTTTTGTTTTCCTTAATGAATTATGAATAATATCAAGCTTCTTACTTTTATCTCTAACACTGATTATATCACCGGGAGATAATGAGAACGAAGGAATATCCACAATTGTATTATTTACTAACAGATGACGGTGTTTTACCAGTTGTCTTGCGGCTTTTCGTGATGGTGAAAATCCCAAACGGTAAACAACATTATCCAGACGTCTTTCCAACAATTGAATCAAATTTTCACCTGTAACACCTTTTTGCTTAATAGCTTTTTTAAAATAATTTTCGAATTGAGTTTCCAGCAATCCGTATATTCTTTTAATTTTTTGCTTTTCTCTTAACTGCACACCATACTCCGAGAATTTACTTCTTCTAGAAACACCGTGCTGCCCGGGTGGATAATTTCTACTTTCAATAGGGCATTTCTCGGTATGACATTTAGTACCTTTTAAAAACAACTTCTGTTTTTCTCTTCTGCAAAGTTTACAACTTGAACCGGTATATCTTGCCATCTAAAATCTCCTGTTATACTCTTCTACGTTTTGGTGGTCTACAACCATTATGTGGTATTGGTGTAATGTCTTTTATAGACATAATATGCAAACCGGCCGTATTCAAAGCTCTGATAGCGGCCTCCCTGCCGGCTCCGGGGCCTTTAACATACACATCGATTCGTCTTAATCCTAAATCGTAAGCTTCTTTAGCGGCATTCTCGGCAGTAACTTGAGCAGCGAAAGGAGTATTTTTTCTTGATCCTTTAAAACCGTTTTTACCTGCTGAAGACCATGAAATTGTATTCCCGTAAACATCCGTAATTGTAACAATTATATTGTTAAAAGAAGCCTTTAAATGTGCAACACCAATTGCATCAACATGAACTTTCTTTTTTGCTTTCTTTGTAACCTTAGCCAAAATTAAATTCCTCCATTATTGTTTCATTATTTCTTAGTAGGAGTCTTTTTCTTACCAGCAACCGTTTTACGTTTTCCTTTACGGGTTCTAGAATTCGTTCTGGTACGTTGACCTCTTACAGGCAAGCCCCTTCTATGCCTAAGTCCTCTATAGCTGCCGATATCCATCAAGCGTTTAATATTTTGCTGCACTTCACTTCTCAATGAACCTTCAACTTTAAAATCAGCAGTCATCACCGATCTTATTTTCGCTACTTCCTCTTCGGTTAGATCGGCAACTTTTTTATCAGGATCTACCTGCGCTTTGCTGAGTATTTCCAGAGAAGATGTTTTCCCGATTCCGAAAATGTAAGTAAGTCCGATAAAAGCTTTTTTTTGTTTTGGTAAATCGATACCTGCAATACGAGCCAAACCTGTTACCTCCTAAATTTCTTTTTTAACCTTGACGTTGTTTGTGTTTCGGGTTTTTGCAAATAACTCTGACAACGCCTTTCCTTTTGATTATTTTGCAATTGTCACACATTTTTCTAACTGATGCACGCACCTTCATCTATATACTCCACTATTTATATCTATAAGTAATTCTACCTTTATTTAAATCGTAAGGTGATAATTCGATAGCGACTCTATCTCCGACCAATATTTTTATAAAATGCATTCTCATCTTACCCGATATATGTGCAAAGATTTCATGCCCGTTATCCAACTTCACTTTGAAGTTGGCGTTGGACAATGTATCCGTAACTACTCCATCAACTTTAATTGGTCCTTGCTTTGCCATAAATTAACTAATTGTCAATATTTCAGGTTTACCATCAACAATAGCAATTGTATGTTCAAAATGGGCAGATGGTAAATGATCGGCTGTAATTACCGTCCAACCATCAAGAGCAACGTTAACTTCATACCCGCCCATATTAATCATTGGTTCTATTGCCAATGTCATTCCATTCTTTAGTAAAGAACCGGTTCTTCTTTCCCCGAAATTCGGTACTTGAGGTTCTTCATGTAAAAACCTTCCCACACCATGACCGCATAAATCCCGAACAACTGAAAATCCGAAACTCTCAACATATTCTTGAATAGCCGCTCCTATATCACCAACTTTGTTTCCCGGTTTTGCTTGTTCAATTCCAATGTACAACGACTTTTCAGTTACATCCATCAATTTTTTCTTCTCATCCGAAATCTCACCGACAGCAACCGTTAAAGCTGCATCACCAAAATATCCTTTCTTCTCTACACCGATATCAATTGAAATGATATCACCTTCTTTTAAAATCCTGGTACCTGGAATACCATGAACAACTTCATCATCAACCGAAGAACAAATCGATCCAGGAAAATCAAACGATCCTGCTTGAGAATATCCTTTAAAAGCAGCCACTGCATTATTACTTGAGATATAATCCTCAGCTATTTTATCAAGTTCACGAGTTGCAATACCAGGCTTAACATATCTCTTCAATAACTGTAAAGTTTCAGCAACTATCTGACAACTTGCTCTGATATAATCGATCTCTTTTTTTGACTTAATCAAAATCACAATACATACAACTATATAAATCTGCGCCCTTTTAATTTACCTGCTTTCATGAATCCATCATAGTGGCGCATCAGCAAATGCGATTCAATCTGCTGCAATGTATCTAACGCGACCCCTACAACTATAAGCAAACTAGTACCTCCAAAAAAAGATGCAAAGCTGCCAGATACACCAATCCTGGAAACAAAAGCGGGTAATACAGCAACAATTGCCAAGAAAATCGATCCAGGTAAAGTGATCTTTGTCAAAATATTATCGATAAATTCGGCGGTTTGCTTACCTGGTCTGATACCTGGTATAAAGCCTCCCTGCTTTTTCATCGTTTCTGCGACATCCTGAGGATTAAATGCAATCGCAGTATAAAAATAAGTAAAGAACACAATCATCAATCCGTAGATGATTGAATAAGTAACCGATGTATAATTAAAATAACTAGATACAGTCTGCATAAATTCGCTGTTCGGGAAGAATTGTAAAACAGTATTCGGAATAAACATAATAGATTGTGCAAAAATTATAGGCATAACACCCGCAGTATTTACGCGTAAAGGAATATATTGTGTTACACCGCCGTATACTTTTCTCCCCACTACTCTTTTAGCATATTGAACGGGAATTCTTCTTGTCCCTTGAGTAACCAGAATAACTCCGGAAATGACAAGGACCATAAACGCAACAACAACGACTTCTATCACCAAGTTACGTGTACCAGCTGCTATCAATCTGTACTCATCGAGAATTGCAAAAGGGAATCTATCAATTATTCCGATAAAGATTATCAAGGAAATACCGTTACCAATTCCTTTTTCGGTTATCTGTTCTCCCATCCACATCAGGAACATTGTTCCTGTTACCAGTAATATTACTGTTGAGAGCGTAAATCCGAATCCTTGAACCGCCTCAGGAATGATAGAAATACCATTAAACGATAAATTTCTCAAATGCACTGTTATAGCCGATGCCTGAAACGCAGAGATAAGAACTGTTCCATACCTGGTTAACTGAGTAATCTTTTTCCTTCCTTCCTCACCTTCTCTCTGAAGTTTTTGAAAATAAGGAACAACTGCGCCAAGCAGCTGAATTATGATTGATGCACTTATGTAAGGCATTATCCCTAATGCAAAAATTGCGGCATTACGAAAAGCACCACCAACAAACAAATCGTACAAACCGAATAAGTTATCGGATGTACTATTGCTCATTGCCTGCGATAATACATAAGCATCTACACCCGGCAACGTAACGTGTGTGCCGAGTCTGACTATCACAAGTAGAGCAAGAGTATATAAAATTCTCTGCCTTAACTCATGAATCTTAAAAATATTACGGAAAGTATCTTGTAATTTATTCATTAAAGTTCAAGTTTTTTTATTGATCCACCAACTGCTTCGATTTTTTGTTTTGCAGAAGCGCTGAATGCATGAGCTTCGACATTTAATTTGGCTTTTAATTCTCCGTCGCCCAAAATCTTATAAGGTGCAGCAGCTTTAGAAATAATTCCGTTCTTATATAAGATTACAGGAGTGACAGATGCATCGGTAACTTTTTTATCATCTATTAATTTCTGCAACCTGCCAATATCAACTACCTGGTATTTGATTTTAAAAATATTCGTAAATCCGCGTTTAGGTACTCTTCTCTGTAAAGGCATTTGCCCACCTTCAAACCATGCACGATGTTTTGCACCGGAACGTGATTTCTGCCCGTTTGCTCCTCTAGTTGAATAACGCCCGTGTCCGGATCCTTCACCGCGTGCGATTCGTTTGGTTTTCTTTCTTGATCCGTCGGTATATTGCAGGTTACTTAAAATATCCATGAGTTCCTCTTACTCTTCAATTTCTTCTACTTTAACAAGATGTGACACTTTTTTGATCATACCTCTGATTTGTGGCGTATCTTTGTGAATAACCACATAATTCGGTCTTCCTAATCCCAAAGCTTCTATTGTTAGCTTCTGTTTCTTCGGTCTGTCAATACCACTTCCGGTTTGAGTAATTTTTAATTTCTTTGCCATTCTTCCCTCAGTTAGGCATTAAATAAATCGTTAATCTTTATACCACGCTTATTGGCCATTTTAAAAGCATCTATTAAATTCAACAATCCGTTCATTGTTGCTTTTACCTGGTTATGAGGATTACTTGAACCTAAAGATTTAGTTAATACATCTTGAACACCTGCAGCTTCCAGCACAGCACGAACACCGCCTCCCGCAATAAGCCCGGTACCCTGAGAAGCAGGTTTTAGTAAAACTTTACCAGCGCCGAATTTCCCGATAATCTCATGAGGTATTGTACCCTTAACAACAGGAACTCTATAAACATTCTTTTTTGCATCATCAATACCTTTCGATATAGCATCCGTAACTTCATTAGCTTTGCCCAATCCGACACCAACGTTACCGTTCCCATCACCTACAACTACGATAGCATTAAAACTAAACCTTCTACCACCTTTAACAACCTTAGCAACTCGGTTGATATGAACTACTTTTTCTTTTAGTCCTTCAATACCCGATACTTTTTTGTGCTTCAATTTGATCTCCGTTAATTCACTATCTATTTTTTTTGGCTGCCGGGAGAGGACTCGAACCTCTACATACGGCTCCAAAGGCCGCTGTCCTGCCATTAGACGACCCGGCAAGAATTAAAATTTCAATCCGCCTTCACGAGCACCGTCAGCAACAGCTTTTATTCTACCGTGATATCTGTATCCGCTTCTATCGAAAACAACGGTCTTAATTCCTTTTTCCACGGCTTTTTTTGCTAAGAGAGTTCCTACAACCTTCCCTCTTTCAATTTTACTTTTTGCTTTTTTCAAATCTTCACTAATTTCTTTTGATAAAGAAGAAGCTGAAACCAAGGTGTTCCCATTATTATCATCTATCAACTGAGCATAAATTTGAGTTAAACTTCTAAATATAGACAATCTCGGTCTCTCCGCAGTACCAGAAATATATTTCCTTACTCTGATTCTTTTTCGTATTCTTCTCTTATAATCTTTGATAAACATTTTTCTTAAATCTCCTAAACTGAATTATTTAGCAGCAGTTTTTCCTGCTTTTCTAACAATTTTTTCGTCGGAATATTTGATTCCTTTGCCTTTATACGGCTCCGGTTTTCTGAACGATCTGATTTTTGCAGCAATTAATCCGACAAGTTCTTTATCCGTACCGCTGATTTTTATCTGTGTCGGAGCCGGAACTTCCATCTTTATTTCTTCCGGAGGCATAAAATAAATCGGGTGAGAATAACCGATATTGAGCAATAAATTTTTCCCTTTTAATTCAGCCCTATAGCCGATTCCGACAATCTCAAGACTCTTACCATATCCTTCGGTTACACCGGTAACCATATTTTGAATAAGCGATCTTGTTAAACCGTGAAGCGCTTTATTTTCTTTCAGATCATTCGGTCTATTTACAAATAATTCTTCCCCTTCAATTTTAATATTCATATTAGGATGAATCTCTCTAACTAATTGACCCAGTTTACCTTTAACTTCAATCTTATTCTTAGATTGAGTTACAGTAACACCTTTTATTTTAACCGGAAGTTTTCCTATTCTCGACACGACGTTTCCTCGTCAATAATTACCAAATATGACAAATTATTTCACCACCAACAGCATGTTTTCTTGCTTGTTGATCTGTTAATAATCCTTTTGAAGTTGAAATCACCGCAATCCCCAATCCATTCAAAACCCTCGGTATTTTATCCGAAGCGACATAAGATTTTAATCCGGGGCGGCTTATCTTTTTCATCCCGCTAATTGACGGATTACCGCCAATATATTGCAAATGAATTCTTAATACATTCTGCTTATTATCTTCGATGATGTTAAAATCTCTAATAAAATTATTCTGTTTTAAAATTTCAGCGAGTTTAGCCTTCATATTGGAAGAAGGTATATCCACAAATTTTTTCCTCGCTTTAACAGCGTTTCTTATTCTACTCAAAAAATCTGCAATCGGATCAGAAACCGGCATTTATTATTCTCCTATCTATTACCAACTAGATTTTTTAATTCCAGGTATTTCCCCGCGTAGAGCCATTTCTCTAAATACAAGACGTGATATTCCAAATTTTCTATAGTATCCTCTCGGTCTTCCCGATATTAAACATCTGTTATGAAGACGAACCGGAGAAGAATTTTTAGGAAGTTTCTGCAATCCTTCAAAATCACCTTTCTCTTTCAATTCTTTCCTCAATTTTGCGTATTTCTCAACCAGTCTTTGTTTTTTTGCTTCGCGGGCAGCTAAACATTTTCGTGCCATTATAAATCCTTTTGTTGCTTAATTAATTTCTTTCTTCCTAAAAGGAACACCGAATGCATTTAACAACTCATACGCTTCCTGATCATTCTTAGCAGTTGTGACGAACGTGATATCCATGCCTAAAATTTTACTAACCTTATCAACATTAACTTCCGGGAAGATAATTTGTTCTTTAATACCTAATGTATAATTGCCTCTTCCATCGAACGATTTATCGGAAATACCTCTAAAGTCTCTAACTCTTGGTAGTGCAATTGAAATCAATCTGTCCAAAAATTCGTACATTCTTTCTCTCCTCAGAGTAACCTTGGCACCGATTTTCATTCCTTCTCTCAATTTAAAATTGGAAATGGATTTTTTTGCGGTGCGCACAGATGGTTTCTGTGCTGTGATTGTTTCAAGATCTCTAACAGCTTCATCAAGTTGTTTCGGATCTTGAACTGCACTCCCTACGCCCATATTAATAACAATCCTTTCAATTTTCGGAACTTGCATTATACTTTTATATGAAAACTGTTTCATCAATTTAGGAACAATATCCTTCTTATATCTTTCATATAATCGTGCAGGAATTTTTTCCTGTACCACTTTCTTTTCTTTTGCAGCGTCTTTTGTTCCTTTTTCAACTTTCGCTTTTTTTTCTTGCTTTGCCATAATACGATTCAATCCTTAAAAATTTACGGTAACATTTCTCCGCTAATACGGCTGATACGAGAATGCCTCTTCTTGCCGGTTTTATCATCAATAATAATTCTTGTACCAATTCTAGTCGGTTCATTTGTTTTGGGATCCAATACCATAACATTAGAACTGTGAATCGGAGCTTCTTTTTCGATTATACCACCCTGCGGACTTTTCTGATTGGGCTTTGTATGTCTTTTATGAATATTAACTCCTTCTACAATCAACCTATTCGTTTTAGGAAATACTTTTAATACTTTCCCGGTTTTATCTTTATAATTACCGGCAATAACAACAACCATATCGTCTTTTTTAATTCTCATACTAAAATCCTGTATTTTATAATACCTCAGGCGCTAATGAAATTATTTTCATGAATTTTTTATCTCTTAATTCTCTTGCAACAGGACCGAATATACGCGTACCTCTAGGTTCATTTTGATTATTTAATAAAACAGCAGCATTTTCATCGAACCTGATATATGAACCGTCATCCCTTCTGACTTCTTTCTTTGTTCTTACTATTACAGCTCGGGAAACTTCACCTTTCTTTACACCACCTCCCGGTATTGCTGTTTTTACTGATACGACTATCAAATCACCAACGCTTGCATATCTACGGCCGCTACCGCCAAGCACCCTAATGCACCGAACCTTTTTTGCACCAGAATTATCTGCAACCACCAAATTTGTTTCAACTTGTATCATTTTTAGTCTACTCCTTCTCGATGCCCCTTTTACTTAGCTTTTTTTACGATTTCTACTAGACGCCATTTTTTTCTCTTACTCAACGGTCTCGTTTCCATAATTTTTACTATGTCTCCAATACTGCATTCATCTTTCTCATCATGAGCCATAAGTTTTGTAGTCTTCTTAAAATATTTTTTATACAGTGGATGAGCCACCTTTCTTTCTATCGCAACTAAGATGCTCTTATTCATCTTATTACTTACGACAACTCCTATTCTTGTTTTTCTCAGACTTCTATTCACCATAAAGATCCGGCAACTCCTTATTTATTTTCATTAGTTTGTTTTTGATCTTCAATTTGCCTTTGTTTAAGCACGGTCTTCATTCTTGCAATATCACGTCGAACCAATTTGAGTTTAGCTGTATTAGTAAGATTCTTCAACTCATGCTGAAAACGTAAATCGATAAGATTCCTTTCTTCTTCTTCAATTCTCTTAACAATCTCGTTGGTGCTCATCTCTTTTATTTCATACATCTTCATAATAAAACCTCTTAATGTTCATAGTCGGGACGTGTAACAATTTTAGTCCTTAACGGTAATTTATGTGATGCTAAGTTCAAGGCTTCAGCAGCTACGTCTCTAGTAATCCCGGCGACTTCAAAAAGGATTCTACCCGGTTTAATAACAGCTACCCAAAACTCGGGTGCGCCTTTACCTTTACCCATTCTTGTTTCGAGAGGTTTTTTGGTAACCGGTTTATCGGGGAATATTCTTATCCAAACTTTACCATCCCTCTTCATCTTACGTGTCAGCGCAACTCTGCAGGCCTCAATTTGTCTACTGGTTACCCATGCAGGTTCCATTGCTTTCAATCCGAAATCACCAAAGTCAACTCTATTTCCGCGGGTAGCTTTACCTTTTCTTCTGCCCCGCTGTGATTTTCTAAATTTTACTCTTTTCGGCATTAACATGAAAAAAACTCCTAGAACTTTTATTCAGATAATCTTTTACCTAAAATTTCACCGCGGCATATCCATACTTTAACTCCAATCGAACCGTAAATTGTATGTGCTGTGCCTGTAGCGTAATCAATGTTGGCTCTCAAAGTATGAAGCGGAATTCTTCCTTCTTTATACTGTTCGGTTCTTGCCATTTCAGCGCCGCCCAGTCTTCCCGAACACATCACTCTTATTCCTTCGGCTCCCATTCTAATAGCTGCAGTGATGGCGGATTTCATCGCTCTTCTAAAAGAAATTCTTCCTTCTAATTGAGTTGCAATATTCTCTGCCACTAAATAAGCATCCAATTCGGGTCTTTTGATCTCGGTGATCTGCACTTTAACTTCCTTATCCGTTATTTGTTTTAATTCTTGCTCCAATTGTGCAATCTCTTTTCCGCTTTTACCAATAACAACACCGGGCCGGGATGTATGAATTGTGAGAATAATGTTCTTCGATGTTCTATCAATTATAATCTTTGATATACCTGCTTTTTTTAATCTGCTTCGAATATAATCTCTTATTTTTTTATCTTCGATTAACTTACCCGCATAGCTTTTATTTTCATACCAGTTAGAATCCCATCCCCGGATAATTCCAACTCTTAAACCTATTGGATTTGTCTTCTGACCCAAAAAATCCTCCTCAATTAACTTTTAGTGGCTACCACAATAGTTACGTGATTAGATCGTTTTTTAATTCTATAAGCTCTGCCCATCGGAGCAGGTTGAATTCTTCTTAATGTCGGTCCGTTATTTACATAAGCTTCTTTAACAAACAGGTCGGATGTTTCAACCTTCTTATTTTCTTCCTTATTAAAAAGATTTGAAACAGCCGAACGTAAAACTTTTTCAGCATCTTTAGATGAATGTTTCGGATTGAAATGCAAAATTTCAATCGCTTTATCAACAGATTGACCGCGAATAAGATCGACAACCAATCTCATCTTACGCGGCGAAGTCTGAATATATTTACTAGTTGCTCTTGCTTCCATCGTCAATCACCTTAATTTAATAAGCCCATAGATTTTCCATTACTTTACTTTAGAGGCTTTCTCTGCTTTAGTACCGGGATGACCCCTGAAAATTCTTGTAGGTGCAAATTCGCCTAATTTATGCCCTACCATATTTTCCGAAATATAGACCGGAATCATTTTATTCCCGTTATGAACAGCTATTGTGTGTCCGACAAATTCGGGAGTTATAGTACTCGTTCTAGACCAAGTCTTAACTATTTTTTTCTGATTAGAATCATTCATTTTTCTAATTTTTTCAAGAAGCTTGTAGTCAATAAATGGTCCTTTTTTTACTGATCTTGGCATAATTCAGCTCTAGCTTTTTCTTCTCTTAATAATGTATTTATTAGATAAATTTTTCTTCTTACGAGTTTTTAATCCTTTAGCTTTCTGACCCCAAGGTGAAACCGGATGACCGCCGCCAGAAGTTTTACCTTCGCCTCCACCCATGGGATGATCGACAGGATTCATTGCCACACCTCTTGATTGCGGTCTGCGGCCTATCCATCTACTTCTTCCAGCTTTACCCAAACTAATATTTTCATGATCAGGATTTCCAACAACACCGTATGTAGCCATACAATCCAAACCAACAACTCTTACTTCTCCCGAAGGTAATTTTAATTGAGCCTGTTTACCTTCTTTAGCCATTAGTTGAAGAGATGAACCAGCTGAACGACCTAACTGTCCTCCTTTCCCTGGTTTTAATTCAACATTATGAACAAAACTTCCAAGAGGAATATCCTGAAGCAGTAATGCGTTACCTACTTTAATTTCAGCTTTAGGTCCGGACATGATATGTTCACCTACTTTCAAACCATCCGGAGCAATAATGTATCTCTTTTCACCGTCGGCATAATGAAGTAAAGCTATTCTCGAAGATCTGTTGGGATCGTACTCAACAGAAAAAACTTTTGCAGGAATTCCGTGTTTATCTCTTTTGAAATCGATAATTCTATAACGTCTTTTATGTCCACCACCTCTATGACGCGAGGTTATTCTTCCTAAATTATTTCTACCACCGGATTTTTTAATTGCTTTTGTTAAAGACTTCTCCGGTGCAGTCTGAGTAACTTCCTCGAAAGAGGAATACTCCATAAATCTTGTTCCGGGTGTCTTTGGATTTAATTTTCTAATTCCCATTTAAATACCTATACTTCACCAAAAATATCTATTGTTTGACCTTCTTTAACTGTAACAATTGCTTTTTTAAACTTTGCAGTCTTACCGGAAAATCTACCCCTCTTCGTAAATTGAGTTCTTGTTTTCCCTTTATAACGGATTGTATTAACGTCAATAACGTCTACGTTAAATTTTTCTTTTATAGCTTTCGCTATTTGAATCTTGTTTGCTTTAATATCTACAACAAAACCATACTTAAGATTTTTTACAGCCTTCTCCGTAACTTCCGTCATCTTCTCGGTTACAAGCGGTCTAACTAATATATTGTGCATTGCCGATTAATCCTTTTAGTTAAGTGAATTCACTAATTGTTCAACAGCGCTCTTTTGCATAAGCAAAACTTGATTATTTACCAAATCATAAGTTGTCGCCTTGTTTGCTTCGAGAATATTCAACTTTTGGATATTTCTGCCTGAGCAATAAATATTTTCCAAAGTACCGTTTGTTAAAAGCAATGTTTTCTTTCCATTTATTTTTAAAGCGGCAAGGATATCCGCGATACTCTTTGTTTTCGGCTGTTCAAAATTGAAATCTTCCACAATCATTATTTGATTAGCTTTTGCTTTGTATGCTAAAGCAGATTTCCTTGCAAGCTGGTTCACTTTCTTATTTAATTTTTGCCTATAATCTCTTGGTTTCGGACCAAAGATTCTTCCACCACCAACCCATAAAGGAGAACGTGTTGTACCTGCTCTGGCGGTACCACGTCCTTTTTGACGCCAAGGTTTTTTCCCACCGCCGCGGACTTCATTTCTTTCTTTAGCTTTATGAGTCCCTTGCCTTTGGTTCGCCAAATATGCTTTAACAGCCAAATAAATCACGTGGTCGTTAGGTTCAATTTCAAAAACATCAGGAGCCAGCTCTATTTGCTCACCAGTTTTCGTACCATCTATTTTATAAATATTTGCTTTCATTTCGCAACCAGTTACTTATTAATTTCAACAATTGAATTAATGGCTCCCGGAACAGCCCCTTTAACCATTACTATGTTTTTCTCAGGCAGAATTTTAGCAACTTTAAGATTCCGTACTGTCAACTGAGAATATCCAGTTCGACCTGCCATTTTCTGTCCCTTAAAAACCCTAGACGGATAGGAACTTGCACCAATAGATCCTGGGGCTCTTAGTCTATCACTCTGACCATGAGTAGTTCCTCCAACTCCTCCGAAGCCATGTCTCTTCATAACTCCCTGGAAACCTTTGCC
Organism: uncultured Melioribacteraceae bacterium; assembly: GCA_964554135.1. Lineage (GTDB taxonomy): Bacteria > Bacteroidota > Ignavibacteria > Ignavibacteriales > Melioribacteraceae > CAZKNM01. Next base: position 25,233 of record CAZKNM010000006.1, on the reverse strand, counting down.
TTTAGTTTTACTGGTGACTTTAACTTTATCACCGACTTGGAAGATTTCAACAGTAAGTTTATCACCGACTTTATAATCCGTAATAGAGAAATTTTTAAATTCTTTTAAAACAGCCGGTGGAGCAACATTGACTTTTTTAAAGTACTCTGCCTGAGGTTTCTTAAGATGTTTTCCCTTTTTAGAACCAAAACCCAATTGCAAAGCTTCATACTTTTCTTTTTCTTTTATTTTAATTGAAACAATTTCACATGGACCGGCTTCAATTACCGTAACAGGTACTGCTCGGCCATCCTCCGAAAAAATTGTCGTCATTCCCAGTTTTTTTCCTATCAATCCAGGCATTGTAAAATCCTTATAACTTTATCTCAATATCTACGCCCGCCGGTATTTCCAATTTGCTCAGTGCATCGACGGTCTTATTGTTCGAATTATGAATATCGATTATTCTTTTATGAGCTCTAATCTCAAACTGCTCTCTTGATTTTTTATCAACATGAGGTGAACGTAAAACGGTATAGACCGAACGTTTAGTTGGTAGCGGAATTGGACCCGATACTACTGCTCCGGTGCTTTTAACCGTCTTGATTATCTTCTCGGTTGATTTATCAGGATGTTGCATTCTACAGATTTTTCTGAGAGTT
>CAZKNM010000006.1:14417-24582 GCA_964554135.1 uncultured Melioribacteraceae bacterium | reverse complement strand
ATCTTCTCGGTTGATTTATCAATCAAAATATGATCGTACGATTTTAGCTTAATTCTAATCTTTTGCCCTGGCAATTTCCTTATCTCCTTAATTTATATTGAAGAGAAAGAAAAGATCTTTCTCTTCAATCAAACAAAGAATTATTCAAATATTTTAGTTACAACTCCAGCACCAACGGTTCTACCACCTTCACGTATAGCAAATCTTAAACCTTCTTCCATAGCTATTTCAGAAATCAAATCAACTCTCAATTTTACGCTATCACCGGGCATAACCATTTCCGTTCCTTCTGGCAATGTCGCTACGCCGGTAACGTCGGTAGTTCTGAAATAGAATTGAGGCCTATATCCGCTGAAAAATGGAGTATGTCTTCCACCTTCTTCTTTCGATAAGATGTAAACATTACCTTCGAATTTCAAATGAGGAGTAATTGAACCTGGTTTTGCAATAACCATTCCTCTTTCGATTTCGTTCTTATCAATACCTCTTAAAAGAATACCAGCATTATCACCAGCAATTGCAGAATCTAACTCTTTTCTAAACATTTCAATCCCTGTAACAACTGTTTTCTTGTGAACACCCAAACCAATTAGTTCAACTTCCTCATTCAATTTAACAGTGCCTCTTTCAACTCGACCTGTAGCAACAGTACCGCGGCCAGTGATAGAGAAAACATCTTCCACAGGCATAATGAATGGTTTGTCAACGTCTCTTTCCGGTATCGGAACGTATTCATCAACTGATTTCATGAGCTCCCACACACAATCAAATCTCGGATCATCCATCTTCGCATTAAGATCAGCTCCAGCTTCCAATGCATGCAGCGCAGAACCCTTGATAATCGGGATTTCATCTCCAGGGAATTCATATTTTGTCAGCAAGTCTCTTAACTCTACTTCAACCAACTCAATTAATTCTTGATCATCTACCATATCAACTTTGTTTAAGAAAACGACGATTTTCGGAACACCTACCTGGCGAGCTAAAAGAATATGCTCTCTCGTTTGAGGCATAGGACCATCAGTGGCAGCAACAACAAGAATAGCACCATCCATCTGAGCAGCACCCGTGATCATATTCTTCACATAGTCGGCATGACCAGGACAGTCAACGTGAGCGTAATGCCTGTTTTCAGTTGAATATTCAACGTGCGCTGTTGCGATAGTTATACCTCTTTCTCTTTCTTCAGGTGCGTTATCAATACTATCAAAAGTTCTTACTTGTGATAAACCTTTTCTGCTGAGTGCCATTGTAATCGCAGCTGTAAGAGTGGTCTTACCGTGGTCAACGTGCCCAATAGTACCAATATTGACGTGAGGCTTACTCCTATCAAATTTTTCTTTTGCCATCTAATACTCCTTTTAATTTTATGTTCTAATTACTTGATTTTATATGCTATAATGATTCGTTGGTTCGTTTGTATTGTATTTTCTCCGTAAAGCTTTCTAAAATATTCTTAGGAACTTCATGATAATGAGAAAATTGCATTGTATAAATTGCTCTACCTTGAGTCATTGATCTCATAGAAGTTGCATAACCGAACATTTCGGCTAAAGGAACCAAAGCTTTAATAACCTGTGCGTCTTTCCTTGCCGTGAAACCCAATATCTTCCCTCTTCTAGAATTCAAATCCCCCATTACATTACCTAGATATTCTTCAGGTGTAATTACTTCAACACTCATCATCGGTTCTAGTAATATTGGTTCGGCTTTCAATGCTGCTTCTTTAAATCCCATAGATCCGGCAACTTTAAATGAAATCTCATCAGAGTCAACATCATGATATGAACCGTCGAATAATTTCACTTTAACATCAACAACCGGATAACCAGCCAACACACCGTTTCTCATTGCCTCCTGAATTCCATGAGAAACCGGATTTATATATTCTTTTGGAATAGCACCACCAACAATAGCATTTTCAAATTCAAAACCTTTCCCAGGCTCATTCGGAGCAACTTCCAACCAAACATGTCCATATTTACCTCGTCCCCCGCTCTGTTTAACAAATTTCCCCTCAGCCTGAACAGTTTTCGTAATAGTCTCTCGATATGCAACTTGAGGTTTACCAACATTCGCCTCTACCTTGAACTCCCTCTTCATTCTATCAACTAAAATCTCAAGATGAAGTTCACCCATACCACCAATCAAAGTCTGACCTGTTTCTGCATCTACAAGTACATGGAAAGTAGGATCTTCATCCGATAACTTTGCCATTGCTTCAGATAATTTATCCTGATCTACTTTTGTTTTCGGTTCTATTGCTATCTGAATAACCGGTTCGGGAAACGCTATCTTTTCGAGGACAATCGGATCATCAGTCGTGCATAATGTATCTCCGGTTTTGGTATTCTTTAGACCAACCAATGCAACAATATCACCGACCCGAATCTCGCTTAGGTCAACGCGATGATTTGCATGCATTTGGAGAATTCTTCCTATTCTTTCCTTTTTATTTGTCGCGGAATTATAAATCATTGTTCCCGATTTTATTGTACCGCTATATATTCTAACATATGTAAGTTTACCAACATATGGATCCGTCATAATTTTAAATGCAAAACCCGTGAATTTTTCGCTAACATCCATTTTTCTAATCACCTTGTCGTTTTTATTGACATGATGAGCTTTTAAACTTCCTAAATCAAATGGAGAAGGAAGAAAATCCACAACAGCATCTAAAAGTTTTTGCACACCTTTGTTTTTAAATGATGAACCGCAAAGAACAGGAACGATAAGCAATCGAATTGTTGCTTTTCTTAATACTTCTCTAATTTCACTCTCAGATATTTCTTTACCTTCCAGATATTTCTCCAACAATGTATCATCGATTTCAGAAACAGCTTCGAGCATTAAAGTATGGTATTTGTTAGCAACAGGTTTTAAGTCGGAGGGAATTTCTACATCCTCGAAAGTGGCTCCAAAAGTTTCCTCATGAAACATACGAGCTTTCATTGAAATCAAATCAATCACACCGGTAAATAAATCACCATCGCCAATCGGTAGAGTAATAGGAACTGCATTAGCTCCTAACCGCTCTTTCATCATTTGAACTGCATTATAGAAATCTGCACCGGTTCTATCCATTTTATTAACGAATGCAATTCTAGGCACACCGTATTTATCAGCTTGACGCCAAACAGTCTCAGATTGAGGTTCAACACCGCCAACTGCACAAAAAAGTGCTATAGCGCCATCCAATACTCTCAAAGAACGTTCGACTTCAACCGTAAAGTCAACATGTCCGGGTGTATCGATAATATTAATTTGATGTTCTCTCCAGAAACAAGTTGTAGCTGCACTAGTAATTGTAATTCCTCTTTCTTTCTCTTGTTCCATCCAATCCATAGTAGCGGCGCCGTCATGCACTTCACCCATACGATGTACTTTACCGGTATAGTAAAGTATACGTTCGGTCGTAGTAGTTTTACCGGCGTCGATATGCGCCATAATACCGATGTTTCTTACTTTTTCTATTTCAACTCGTTGCTCAGACATTCAATTCCTTTCGCCTTACCATTTGAAATGTGCAAATGCTTTATTTGCCTCGGCCATTCTATGTGTATCGTCCTTCTTTTTCACAGAAGAACCTTCCCCTTCTGAAGCTGCGATAAGTTCAGCTGCTAACTTTTGAGCCATTGATTTATCTTTTCTATCACGTGCATAATTTTTAATCCACCTAAAGGCTAAAGCAGTTCTTCTTTCAGGTCTAACTTCCATGGGTACTTGATAAGTTGCACCGCCAACTCTTCGGCTTCTCACCTCTACCAACGGTTGAACATTATTGATAGCCTTTTTAAATACGTCAATAGCAGGTTTTTTAATCTTTTTTTCTATAATCCCGAAACTATCATAAACAATCTGTCTAGAAGTCGACTTCTTTCCATCCCACGTTAAGTAGTTAATGAACTTTGCTACCATTAGGTCATTATACTTAGGATCAGGTTTGATAAATCTTTTTTCAGCTCTTCTTTTTCTCATATTTTATGACTTCGCTTTTGGTTTTTTAGTGCCGTATTTTGATCTTCCTTTCTTTCTATCTTCAACTCCGCTTGTATCCAGAGTTCCTCTAATAATATGGTATCGAACACCAGGTAAATCTTTAACTCTACCTCCTCTAATTAGAACGATTGAGTGTTCTTGAAGATTATGGCCTTCGCCCGGTATATAAGCTGTAACTTCAATACTATTTGTTAACCTTACTCTGGCAACTTTTCTTAAAGCTGAGTTTGGTTTTTTTGGTGTTGTGGTGTAAACTCTTGTACAAACACCCCTTTTTTGAGGACATGAATCCAAAGCCGGGGCTTTGTTTTTTGAGAACACTTTTGCTCTACCTTTTCTAACCAACTGATTTATTGTTGGCACGTATTTCCTCCAAAATTCTGTATATTCTAATAAAAATCAAGACTTCAAACTTAGATATTAAGAAAATAATAGTCAAGTCAACTATAATTTCTTTTTATATGAAAATTATACTTTTTCCTTTCCCTCACTCACCTTTTCTTCTATTGTTTTTTCTTCTTTAACTTCATTTGGATTTGTAACCATAAGATTATAATATTTCTTCAAACCTGTACCTGCCGGAATCAAATGGCCCATAACAACATTCTCTTTTAATCCGATGAGATGATCGACCTTTGCTTCTGTAGCAGCATTTGTCAATACTTTGGTTGTTTCCTGAAATGAGGCAGCTGAGATGAAACTTTCGGTGGAAAGAGCCGCTTGGGTAATTCCAAGAAGAATATTTTCGAAAGTTGCCGGTTCAGCATCTTTTACTTTCATTTGTTCACGACTTTTTCGAGTTAAATCAGCATTCATTTCTCTATATTTTGCCTTAGTCATTAGATGACCAACTAGAAATTTTGACTGCCCCGGATCGATTAATTTCACCAAGTTTCTAATATTTTCATTTTCTTCGACAAATCTAATTCTATCAACATAATCTTCTTCTATAAATCCGGTGTCTCCGGATGATATCACTTTTAGTTTCTGCAGCATTTGCCTAACAATAATCTCTATATGCTTATCATTTATTTTAACACCTTGTAACCTGTAAACATCTTGAATTTCATTGACCAAATATTCCTGAACAGCATTAGTACCTTTTATCTTAAGAATATCATGAGGATCAATTGGACCGTCAGTAATTTTTTCACCAGCTGGAATCTCATCTCCCTCTTGAACAAGAATATGTTTACCGTACGGAACATTATAAACCTTTTGCACGGATCCATCAAACGATTCAATTATAATCTCGCGCGAACCTTTTTTCCTTGCTCCAAATTTAACTCTTCCTTCTATTTCCGAAACGATTGCAGGATCGTGAGGACTTCTGGCTTCGAATAATTCGGTAACTCTTGGTAAACCACCGGTAATATCACGGGTTTTTGAAATAGCTTTAGAAATTTTCGCTAAAATAGTCCCCGATTGAATCACATCATTCTCTTCAACTGCAAGATATGCTCTGGTAGGTAAATTAAATACTTTTTCATTTCCATGTTCGTCTGTAATAATAATACTCGGGGTCAGCGTTTTGTCTTTTGATTCAATAACGACTTTTTGAACGTGACCTGTCTGCTCATCGGCGACATGCTGAATAGTAATATTATCTATTAAATCAACAAATGAAACACGTCCTCCTATATCACTTAATATTACTGCGTTGTAAGGATCATGATTATATAATGGTTGTCCTTTTTTAATTTCCTCTCCGTCCTCAACAAGTAGTTCGGCACCATAGGGTATTTCAAATTTTTTAATCTGCCTATTATCTTCATCATAAATTCCCAAAACACCTCTTCGTCCAATCACTACTTTCACTTTACCAAAGAAATCGGTCTTTTCAACATAGTTTATTTTCTCATACTTAATTTTACCCAGAATATTCGAATCAACCTGAGATTGACTTGCAATTCTTGACGAAGTTCCGCCAAGATGGAAAGTTCTAAGTGTAAGCTGAGTACCCGGCTCGCCGATAGACTGCGCTGCAATAATGCCTACGGCTTCTCCAATTTCAACTAACTTACTGGTTGTTAAATTCCTTCCATAACATTTAGCACAAACACCGCGTTTGGATTCACATGTTAATACTGTGCGAATATATACTGAATCTATATTAGCTTCATCTATTTTATCTGCGATTCCCTCGGTTATTAATTCACCCGCTTCCACTATTAATTCATCAGTGCGCGGATCGTAAATATCTTCTTGGGTTACACGTCCAATGATTCTTTCAGCCAAGGGTTCTCTTTCTAACTCAACATCCTTCAATGCGGTTATATTCACACCTCTAATTGTACCACAATCTATCTCAGAGATGATTACATCCTGAGCAACGTCGCATAATCTTCTGGTTAAATAACCTGCATCCGCTGTCTTCAAAGCAGTATCCGCCAAACCTTTACGAGCACCGTGCGTTGATATGAAGTATTCTAGTACCGACAATCCTTCTTTGAAATTTGCAACAATCGGATTTTCAATAATCTCACCTGATTGACCCGTTAAACTCTTTTGAGGTTTCATCATCAAACCACGCATACCGGCTAACTGTCTTACTTGTTCTTGCGATCCTCTTGCACCTGAGTCAACCATCATATGCAATGAGTTAAATCCATATTGATCCGTTTTAATTCTATCCATCAACGACTTACTTACATTGTTGGTGGTATGTGTCCAAACGTCGATGATCTTATTATATCTTTCGGCATCGGTTATCAAGCCTTGCTCGTGCTCTTGTAGTATACCGCTAACTTTTTTATTGGATTCATCTATAAGCTGTAGCTTTTCATCCGGAATAATCATATCGCTGAAACTGATAGAAATACCTGCTGCAGTAGCATATCTATAACCAAGATCCTTTAAATCATCCAAGAATTTCGCGGTTTTTTCATTCCCCAACTTGATAAACATACTATATATTAGACCACTAAAGATTTTCTTGACAAGAATCTCATTGATGAAATCCATTTCGTCTGGCACGATATCATTAAATAAAATGCGGCCAGTTGTTGTTTCAATATATTTACCTTTAATTTTAACTTCTATTTTTGCATGTAGATCAATCACTTTGGAATTGTAAGCAATAATTACTTCATCTCTATTTCCGAAAACCATACCTTCCCCTTTAGCACCTGCTCTGGCTTTCGTCAAATAGTAACATCCTAAAACTATATCTTGGGTAGGAACAACTATAGGACTTCCGTTCTGAGGCGATAAAATATTATGGCTGCTCAGCATCAGTAAAGTTGCTTCAAGTTGAGCCTCGAAAGATAAAGGAATATGCACAGCCATCTGGTCACCGTCGAAGTCGGCGTTAAAAGCAGTACAGACCATTGGGTGCAACTGGATGGCTTTTCCATCTATTAATATAGGTTGAAATGCCTGGATCCCCAGCCTATGCAATGTAGGGGCTCGGTTAAGCAATATCGGGTGACCTTGGATTAACTTTTCAAGAATGTCCCAAATAACTGCATCTTTTCTGTCAACCGCTTTTCTGGCACTTTTGACTGTTTTGTAAACTCCTCTCTCTATTAATTTTCTTATTACAAATGGCTTGAATAATTCAACAGCCATATCTTTCGGCAGACCACATTCATGCAATTTCAACTCAGGACCAACAACAATAACCGAACGACCGGAATAATCTACACGTTTACCCAAAAGATTTTGACGGAACCGTCCTTGTTTACCTTTCAACATATCGCTTAACGACTTAAGAGGTCTATTCCCATCGCTTCTTACTGCGCTTCCTCTTCTCGAATTATCAAATAAAGCATCCACTGCTTCCTGAAGCATTCTTTTTTCGTTACGCAGAATAACTTCCGGAGCTTTTATATCAATCAATCTTTTCAACCGGTTATTTCTAATAATAACTCTTCTATACAAATCATTAAGATCGCTTGTAGCAAATCTGCCGCCTTCAAGTGGAACAAGTGGACGCAATTCAGGAGGAATTACAGGTATAACGTTGAGAACCATCCACTCAGGCTTGTTAGCAACCTTTCCGTCATGTTCTCTAAATGCTTCCAATACACGAAGACGTTTTAGCAGATCACTTCTTTTTTGCTGAGAAGTTTCTTCAAATAAAGCAGCTTTCAATTCTAAAAAAGTATCTTCAATCGGAGTTTTCTTTAACAATTCTTTTAAGGCATCGCCTCCGATCTTAGCAAGAAATTTTTTTGGATCTGTATCTTCCAGCGAATCATTATTGTGAGGAAGAGAATTTATAATCTCAAAATATTGGTCTTCGGAAATTAAGTCTTTCACGCTGAGGCCCGTTGGACCGGGATTGATAACAACATAAGATTCATAATAAATGATTTTTTCCAATTCCTTGGTTGTCATCCCGATGATATTACCGATCTTTGAAGGCAATGCTTTAAAGAACCAAATATGAACAACCGGAACTGCAAGAGCAATGTGCCCCATTCTCTCTCTTCTTACACTTTTAAGAGTTACTTCAACACCGCATCTATCGCAGACGATACCTTTATATCGAATACCTTTATATTTACCGCACGCACATTCCCAATCCTTTACCGGACCGAAAATCTTTTCGCAGAATAATCCATCCTTCTCCGGACGGAATGATCTATAATTTATCGTCTCGGGCTTAGTTACTTCACCGTGCGATCGGGACAATATATCATCAGGACTGGCTAAACTGATCGTCAGTTTATCGATGTGCCTCATTTTTACTTCTTGAGTTTTGTAACGCATAAAAAAATCTCCCTAAAACTTTAGTCAACTAGTTAATTTTAATATCGAGACCAAGACCTTGCAATTCTTTGATCATAACATTAAAGGCTTCCGGAATATTTGGTTCTGCCAAATTTTCACCTTTAACTATAGATTCATAAGTCTTGGCGCGTCCTAACACATCGTCACTCTTTACAGTTAGAATTTCCTGAAGGACGTGAGCAGCTCCGTATCCTTCAAGAGCCCACACTTCCATCTCTCCGAATCTCTGGCCGCCGAACTGCGCTTTACCGCCCAGCGGCTGTTGCGTAATTAAGGAGTAAGGTCCGATAGACCTTGCATGTATTTTATCATCAACCATATGACCCAGTTTCATCATATAGATATAACCACACGTAACTTTTTGATGAAATTTCTCTCCGCTTCTTCCATCATATAACCAGGTTTTACTTCCTTCCGGCAGGTTGGCTTCCTTTAACCATTCCTCAACATTTTCAACTTTTGCACCGTCGAAGATTGGAGTTTCGAACCTCAATCCCAATTGCTTACCGACCCAACCTAAAGCTGTTTCATACAATTGACCCAAGTTCATACGTGAAGGTACACCGAGAGGATTAAGTACGATATCTACAGGTGTGCCGTCTTCATGATAGGGCATGTCTTCAGCCGGAACAATTTTAGCAACAACACCTTTATTTCCATGACGGCCTGCCATTTTATCACCAACGGAAAGTTTTCTCTTTTTAGCAACGTATACCTTTGCTAACTGAACGATTCCAGGAGGCAATTCATCGCCGCTTACAATTTTCAGTTTCTCACGTTTATAATCTTCCTCATAATCGGCTAGAAGAGTAAAGTAATTTGCATATATAGTTTTGATTACATCGTTGGTACGTCTCTGAACAAACCAATCTTGTGTATAATCTAATTTCGTCACATCTTCGATTGATGTAAAAGTTGTATCTCTCATCAAGGTTCCGCTTCGAATAACAACACTACCGTCAAGATCTCTTATGCCTGTAGTTGTTTTTCCATTGGCATATTTAGTTAACTTCTCGACAAGTTTTTGATAATGAGCTTTCTTTTTCCTATCGAAATCCAACTCGAGATTTTCAAGCTGTTTCTTTTCGATTTTTTTCGATTCAGAATCTTTACGTTTTCTACTGAATAATCGGGTTTTAATTACGATACCTTTCAATCCCGGAGGAGCTTTAAGTGATGCATCTTTTACATCTCCGGCTTTATCTCCAAAAATTGCTTTTAAAAGTTTTTCCTCTGGGGTTGGATCAGTTTCACCTTTCGGTGTTATCTTACCAATTAAAATATCCCCTTCTTTAACTTCAGCTCCTTCTCTTATAATTCCATTCTCATCGAGATCTTTTGTCGCTTCTTCGCTTACATTTGGAATATCTCTTGTTAATTCTTCTTCGCCCCTCTTTGTTTCACGTACTTGCAGCTCGAATTCTTC
>CAZKNM010000006.1:12474-14392 GCA_964554135.1 uncultured Melioribacteraceae bacterium | reverse complement strand
CTAATCACAATCGCATCTTCAAAGTTATAACCTCTCCAAGGCATGAAGGCAACTAAAATATTTTTTCCAAGAGCAAGTTCTCCATCGTCTATAGCGGGTCCGTCGGCTAATATATCTCCTTTTTTGATTTTCTGTCCTGTCTTAACTATGGGTCTTTGATTGAAACATGTTTCTTGATTTGTCCCGGAAAATTTTATTAAATTATATTGAACTCTACGTTCATCATCGAAACTAACCAAAGCTTCGAAACTGCTCGGATCAACTTCATACTTAACAATTACTTTTTTTGCATCAGCAAACTCGACTACACCATTATCTTCCGCAACTATTAAGGATCTGGAATCACGAGCAACTTTTTGTTCCATCCCAGTTCCAACAATTGGAGATTCCGTAACTAAAAGCGGAACCGCCTGTCTCTGCATATTCGAACCCATGAGAGCTCTATTTGCATCATCATGCTCGAGAAATGGAATGAGTGATGCTGCAGCACTGACTATTTGAGAAGGTGCAACATCCATATAATGAGCTTGATCAGGAGGAACAACCGGAAATTCCCCTTTATGGCGGCATTTTACTCTATCACGCACAAATCTATTCTGCTCATCCAGCGGAGCATTAGCCTGAGCGATGGTAAATTCATCTTCCTGATCGGCACTGAGGTAATCAACAGAATTAGTAACTTTACCGTCTTTCACTTTCCTATACGGTGTTTCCAAGAAACCGTAGTGATTAATCCTGGAAAAAATTGTCAATGAGGAGATAAGACCAATATTCGGCCCCTCCGGCGTTTCGATGGGACATAATCGTCCATAGTGAGAATGATGAACATCGCGCACTTCGAAACCGGCTCGCTCCCTTGTCAATCCACCTGGACCCAATGCGGAAACTCTTCTTTTATGTGTAAGTTCGGCTAGAGGATTAGTTTGATCCATGAATTGAGATAATTGGTTTGTCCCGAAAAATGCATTGATGACACTGCTTATTGTTCTCGCATTTACCAAATCTTGTGGCTGCATATTTTCGGTATCGCGCATATTCATTCTTTCACGTATGGTCCTAGACATCCTCGCTAGTCCAACGTTGAATTGCTGCATCAATTGTTCGCCGACCGTTTTGACTCTTCTATTTCCCAGGTGATCTATATCGTCTACTGGAACATTTCCATTTTTCAATTTGATTATATTTTTCATGATGACAATGATGTCATCGATTGTCAAAATCCTTACATGCGCAGGAATATTCAAGCCTAACTTATCGTTCATTCTAAAACGACCAACATCACCTAAATCATACCGTTTCTCATTAAAAAACAATTTATCTATCAAAGCTTGAGCTGCTTCAACATCCGGAGCTTCACCAGAACGCAACTGTCTGTATATTGCAAATAAAGCTTCTTCTTTAGTCGTCGAGGTGTCTTTCTTCAGTGTATTTATTACTAAGTCTTGCTCTATCGTAGAATCTTTACTAAACAGAGAGATAGTATCAACCTTAGAAGCTTTGATGTTGAGAATCACTTCTTCTGTTAATGCTTCTTCTTTAGCGGCAAAAATTTCACCCGTAGAAACATCGATAATATCTTCGGCGACAACTCTCCCGGTGAAATCTTCTACCGATAAATTCTTCACTGTAACTTTTTCAATAAGACTAAAGAGATTCAAAATTTCTTCATCGGTAATGTAACCCAATGCTCTTAAAAGGGTTGTTGCAGGAAATTTTTTCCGTCTATCAATATAAACATACATTATATGATTGATATCGGTAGCGAATTCAACCCATGAACCTCTAAATGGAATTATTCTTGCAGAATAAATAGGTGTTCCGTTCGGATGAATGGTTTGAGCAAAAGCCACTCCGGGTGAACGATGTAACTGACTAACAATAACTCTCTCGGCACCGTTTATGATGAAAGTGCCGCTTT
>CAZKNM010000006.1:10476-12464 GCA_964554135.1 uncultured Melioribacteraceae bacterium | reverse complement strand
GTCATGAACGGTAAATTTCCCAAATAGACTTCTTGTTCGACCGAATTAACATACTCTTCCGTTTCTTCGTCTTTTGTAGAAAGCCTTAACTTTGCTTTGAGTGGTGCGGAAAATGTTAATCCACGTTCTTCGCATTCAGGTATTGAAAATCTCGCCTTCTCAATACTATATTCTATAAAATCCAATCGGTAGAACTCTTTGTTATCCAATATCGGATAATTAGTGTTGAAGACGGCCTGCAATCCCTTATTTTCCCTTTGTAAGGGAGTAACCTTCAACTGCAAAAAGTCTTCGAAAGATTCAAGTTGTATATTCAATAAGTCGGGAACTTTAATTGCGGTTGAAATCGATCCAAAGGAGATTCTGTTCGTACTTCTGTTGATTTTTGTTTTATTCAACCCTAACCTCCATTTATTTTAAAGTATGCGTTGATCTTCTCTGAAACGTACAAAAGTGGTAAGGTGGATTTAACCACCATACCACTTCAAAATAAATTATCAACGCAAAAAATATCTATTAATATTACTTAATTTCTACTGTAGCGCCGGCTTCTTCAAGTTCTTTCTTTATTTTCTCTGCTTCATCCTTGGAAATTTGTTCTTTCACCGGTTTCGGTGCAGAGTCAACTAAATCCTTAGCTTCTTTTAATCCTAATCCCGTATGAGCACGAACAACTTTGATTACATTTATTTTCTTATCCCCAATACTGGCTAGTATAACGTCAAATTCTGTTTTCTCTTCAACTGGAGCTGCAGCACCACCGCCAGCAGAAATACCTCCCATCATGATAGGGGCAGCTGCGGTTACACCAAATTCATCTTCCAATGCTTTCTTCAATTCGGAAGCTTCTACTAATGTTAATCCTTTGATCTTCTCTACGATCTCGGCAATTTTCTCAGACATTTTTATTTCTCCTATTTTTAAATATTTTCCTTAATCAAATTATTATGCTGCTTTTTTCTTACCGATCTCGTCAATTACGGAAACGAGATCTCTCATAACAGCATTGATTGCACCGACAATTCCGGAAGCAGGCGCTGCAATACTTCCAACAATGCTCGCCATTATTTCTTCTTTAGTCGGCATTGAAGCAATGAGATTCAGCTTATCGGCTTCATAAAATTCGGATTCAATATAACAACCTTTCAATCGGAACTTTCCCGTATCATCAAAATACTTTTTGATGATTTTGGCCGAAGAAACGTAATTCTCTCCCGTAAAGGCAATTCCGGTCATCCCGATAAGATGATCGTTAAGTTTTTCATAACTATTGGATTCTTCCAAGGCTTTTTTGAATAAAGTATTTTTAAAGACTTTGTAAGTCACCCCTTCTTTCCTGAAGCTTCTTCGGAGTTTGTTGATGTCTTCGACATTTACTCCTTGATAGTCTACAAGGAAAATACCCTTAGCTTGGCTCACAAGATCTTTTACCTGGGATATAATCTCCGCTTTTTCAGTTTTATTCATCTTACTCCCAAAACATATTTCAAATCAATGACCTAAATAGAAGCATTTATATTAATATGAGTGCGTAATCTATTTTGTTGTAAAAACCGTTTCATCCCTTGAAATTCTGAGTCCCGGTCCCATCGTACTGGAAAGGAATAAACTCTTTACATATTGTCCTTTCGCCGATGAAGGTTTCAGTCTGATAATTGTTTGTAAGAATGCTCTTACATTTTCAGCCAACTGTTCTTGACCAAAAGAAAGTTTACCTAAGGTAGTATGAATAATACCGCTTTTATCAACTCGGAATTCAATCTTCCCGGCTTTAACTTCCTTAACAGCTTTAGCAACGTCATTTGTTACTGTTCCGCTTTTAGGATTCGGCATCAATCCTTTAGGACCAAGAACACGGCCCAGTTTACCAACCTCTGCCATAGTATCTGGTGTAGCAACGATAACATCAACTTCAGACCAACCGTTTTTAATCTTTTCAATGTAATCTTCGAATCCAGCGTGATCAGCAGCGGCTTGGCGGCGCCTTC
>CAZKNM010000006.1:0-10466 GCA_964554135.1 uncultured Melioribacteraceae bacterium | reverse complement strand
AAAGGACCTTTTGCAAGGACAAGCACTTTAACAGTCTTGCCAGTTCCGTGAGGAAGTGATACAGTTCCTCTAACCATCTGATCTGCATGACGAGGATCAACACCTAATCTAATTGCACAATCGAGTGATTCGTTAAACTTAACTTTCGATACTTCCTTTAATTTTTTAATTGCATCTTCAATAGTATATTCTGTGTGTCGATCAATAGTTTTAATAAATGTTTTTGTTCTCTTTGTCGCTTTCATATTTATTACCAAAATGAATTGAATAATTTTTTACTCTTCTACTGTAACACCCATACTGCGGGCGGTTCCTACAACCATACTCATTGCATTATCAACATCATTCGCATTCAGATCAGGCATTTTCATTTCTGCAATTTCTTTAACTTGCTGCTTGGAAACTTTAGCCACTTTAGCTTTATTTGGTTCCGCAGATCCTTTCTCAATCTTGGCAGCTTTTTTTATCAGTACAGCAGCAGGTGGTGTCTTTGTGATAAAAGTAAATGATTTATCATGAAAAACCGTTATAACTACAGGGATGATTAAACCTGCTTTATCTGCGGTTTTAGCATTAAACTGCTTACAAAATTCCATTATGTTCACGCCTTTTTGGCCTAAAGCAGGACCAACCGGAGGAGACGGATTTGCTTGACCGGCAGGAATTTGCAATTTGATATAACCTTCAATTTTTTTTGCCATTACTAAGCCTGCATTGTTAAATATTTATTTTTCTAATTCTGCTTGAACGAAATCAATTTCAACCGGAGTTTTTCTACCGAAGATAGAAACCATAACTTTTATTTTCATTTTCTCTTCGTTTACTTCCTGAATGAAGCCGGAAAAATTATTGAACGGTCCATCTATAATTTTTACAAAATCACCAGCTCTGAAAATAGTTTCGGTTCTTTCGGTTTCGTCACTCTGAGAAATTCTGCCTACTATTCTTTTTACTTCATCTGGTTGTAACGGATTCGGTTTATTAGGAGTTCCCAAAAATCCCATAACCGATGGAGTATTAATTATGAAGTCTTTTACTTTAATCGTTAAATCTGCATTCACTAAAATATACCCCGGGAAAAAATTTTTCTTTTTGGTTTTTTTCTTCCCGTCTTTTACTTCAAATACTTTTTCGGTTGGAACCAATACTTCAAAAATAGATGAACGAAGTTCCTCGTTATCACGTAACTCAGCTTCAATTAATGTTTTGACTTTATTCTCATGTCCTGAAAAAGTCCTGACTACATACCATTTTGCATTAGTGTTTTCCAAACTTAAAACAATCCTTTGAAGATTTGTGTAATCGACATATCAATTAAATAAGTGAACAAAGCAATTATTATACATACAACTATCACTACCGTAGTTGATTCTTTTAATTCATCTCTGGTTGGCCAAGTTACTTTTTTCATTTCCTTGACAACATCATTAAAAAAGTTGATAATTTTTTCTTTCATTTCATTAGCCTACAAAATTTTTCAGTGCACGTCAGGAGGGACTCGAACCCCCAACCTGCGGTTTTGGAGACCGCTGCTCTAGCCAATTGAGCTACTGACGTATTATTTAGTCTCCTTGAAAATTACATGTTTACGAACAACAGGATCGTACTTCTTATATTCAGCTCTTCCTGGGTGATTTCTTTTGTTCTTAGTTGTGGTATAACGATAACCTGTATTCGCTGTACTTTCCAGTACAATGATTTGTCTTATGTTTTTTCCTTTTGCCATTTACCTCTCCAAAACTCTGGTCATCTAAACAAATAGTGATTTAAAATTCGATAAAAAAATTGGCTAAGATCCTTCATTATTGAAATGACTATTCCGATTCTGTCGGAATAAAATCATTCTTCATATGAATGGATTACATAATTCCTAAAACCAATTTTTCAAATATTTGAGCTGACGACCGGGATTGAACCGGTGACCTCATCCTTACCAAGGATGTGCTCTACCAACTGAGCTACGTCAGCTTTTAAAATAAAAATCGTAGTTGAGCGGGAGACGGGACTCGAACCCGCGACCAACAGCTTGGAAGGCTGTGACTCTAGCCAACTGAGTTACTCCCGCTTGTAACCTTCAAAAATTTTTTGAACATTCCTTTAATCGACGTGGAAAAACACGACCAGTTATAATTTGATCCGATAATTTTATTACCACTTTTATAATTGTAGTACGAGTAAACAAGTTTACACGTTATAGGACGATTACTTCCACTAAAGAAAGATTTTCGAGTTACTACACTTACTCCCAGACAATCTTTAAAGAACTTGTGGGCGGCGAGGGATTCGAACCCCCAAAGGCATTCGCCAACGGATTTACAGTCCGCCCCGGCTCTCCAACTCCGGCGTCCGCCCTTTTTACGCAATAATTCATTTTATACGAGCAAGAAATATAGACGTAAGTTTCTAAAAATGCAACTTTATGACAAAAGTAAATATTATTTAAGTGCTTATTGCAAACCTTTGAATACCAATTTTTAGTGATTCCATAATTCTCGGTCAAGACTTCGATACTGAATAGCCTCGCTTAGATGTTTAGGTAGGATTTTTTCGCTTTTTTCTAAATCTGCAATTGTCCGGCTTACTTTTAATATCCTATCATAAGCTCTTGCAGATAAACCTAGCTTAGTCATCGCCATTTTTAGCAATTCTGCACCTGATTGGTCTATTCGGCAAAATTCCCGAACTTCTTTACTCCCCATATCTGCATTATTATAGATATGGTCAAAATTTGAAAATCTATTCATTTGAATTTGCCTTGTTTCAACTACTCTCTTTCTAATTTCATTTGAGGTTTCCCCTTTAACTTCAGAAGAAAGTTCTTTATACTTAACTGCCGGTACTTCTATATGAATGTCAATCCGATCAAGTAGTGGACCTGAAATCTTAGACATGTATTTCTGTATTTGTTGTGGGTTGCATGTACATTCTTTCTGCGGATCGGTGAAAAATCCACACGGACACGGATTCATTGCCGCTGCTAACATAAAGTTAGCAGGAAACTCCAACGACATTTTTGATCGACTAACTGTAACTTTAGAATCTTCCAATGGCTGGCGGAGAACCTCTAAAACGTTTTTCTTAAATTCAGGAAGTTCATCTAAAAATAAAACTCCATGATGTGCATATGATACTTCCCCCGGCTTTGGAAAAGAACCGCCACCAATTAATGCCGCATCCGAAACAGTATGATGAGGATTTCTAAAAGGACGCTCAGTTATCAGTGCTTTATCTTTGGGTAACAGTCCTGAGATTGAATGGATTTTTGTAGTTTCTAAAGCTTCTTCAAAAGTTAGGGGAGGAAGAATCGAAGGAAATCGTTTAGCCAGCATTGTTTTACCTGAACCAGGCGGGCCTATCATGATAATATTATGACCACCAGCTGCGGCTACTTCGAGTGCACGCTTTACATTTTCCTGTCCTTTGACATCTGAAAAATCTAAATGATAAACATTAATCTCTGAGAATATTTCCTTTTTATCGGTATATAAGGGTTGAATTTGAAGATCACCATTAAGGAAGTTTACAACTTCATTCAAGTTTTCCATTCCATACACTTCAATCCCTCCCACAATCGAAGCTTCTTTATACGAATCTTTCGGTAGTATTAATCTTTTCATTCCTCTCTTCTGCGATTCAACAGCAATTGGTAGAGCTCCCTTTACATGCTTCAGTGTTCCATCTAACGATAATTCACCTAACAAAACGGAGTTACCTAATAATGTCTGTTGTACAAAATCATTGGCGGCTAATATTCCGATTGAGATTGGTAAATCAAATGCGCTTCCTTCTTTTTTAATATCAGCCGGTGCAAGATTAATAGTAATTTTTTTTCGTGGAAATTCAAAATTACTATTTTTTATAGCGGCAGTAACCCTTTCCCTACTTTCCTTTACAGCATTATCGGGTAAACCGACAACTGTAATTGATGGTAATTGCTTATCACAATGCGTTTCAACTTCAACAATGTAAGCATCAATACCATATGTCGCACTAGAGAATACTCTTGAAAGCATAATGAATTAATTTTATTACGATTAGAATTCGAATGGTTAGAAATTAAGAAAAAAAAATCACTTAGCCAATATCATTTTACGAATAACTGCATAATTAGGTGATTTTACTTCATAAAAGTAAATACCAGAGGGCAGGTTAGAGCCGTCAAATGTAAAAGAATGCATTCCCTGTGAAAGAATTCCTTCCTGAAGAGTGATGATCTTTTTTCCAACAACATCAAATACAGATATTTCTATTTCCGATGTCTCTAGAACTTCTACAGCAATATTCGTCTCTGGATTGAATGGATTAGGAAAATTTTGAAGTACTGTAAATAATTTTTGTTCACCCTGCCCAATTTTTACTTGAGCAGAATATACAAAAGAAGCGTCAGTGTTTATTTGTTTGAGTCTATAGATAACAATCTCATTAACTCTGTTTCTTAAATCGGAATAATAATAAGTCTTGTCAGGATCATCATTTGCGTATTGACTATTTATTTCTATAAAATTCTCACCACCTGTTGATTTCTCTAAAATAAATTTAACAGCGTCCGTTGATTCTTTTTTCTTCCATTCAATAGAGTAAAAAGATCCATATGCGTATACATTCAGTTCAGGTGCTCTAGAAAATATCGGAGCGTCGGAATAAACATAATCGATATTTTCGAATTTGAAACTGATAGATTCGGAATTTAATAAGCGATTGTTCGTTTTATAATCATCGAATGAGAGATTCAGCAAAACCCTTGAACTATCCGTATCATAATTGAGATAGTGTTTATTAAGAAACGAATAATCTAAAGAATTCCTATACTCCCAAACCTTTATTAAATCCAATTGCATCCCCTTTCCGAAGGTTGGATTTAAGAATCCGAACCTATAGTTTTGCAGAGTATTCAATCCTTCAAAAGGAATCCTATACATTAATTTATCGTTAGAAAATACTTCTAAACAATCCTTCTTAGTATTGAAAAAAATGGAAAAATGATTCCAAACATTTTTACTCAGAAATTGTCTTTCAAATATTTCCAGTGCCGGATTTATATTCGGTGAGATGATTTTAAAGTTGTTACTTGATAAGGAAAGAACCGTATCACGGCTTATTTCATCTATGATATAAAAGAAATTGTGCCCAAACGAATTTATCTTTGCCCAGAATTCAACAAGTAAATCATCGATAGGTACTTCGTTATTAAACCGAAAAGAAAAGGAAGCGTTATTTTTTAGTACCAACGCTTTTCCAGCGAGAGATTGTGGTTGATAAAAATTCAGTTTTATCTTCGGAAGAGGATAACCAGCTTTGGTATCATCAAATGACGAGAAATATTCTCTTGAACCGTCTTGAAACGCCACATCAAACCCGAAGGCGATTTCCGTTTCCCTTAGATCACCTGCAGAGAGACCAAATAGTAACTGAGAAAATGATTCGAATAAACTAGTATAATCCTCCAATTTCAAATCTATTTTATAAGCTTTCCCGTCGTAATCATTAAAATTGGTCAAATAAAATCTTAAAGGTACTTCTTTAGAACCAAATCGAAGAAAAGCTTCCTTTAACTTGACCTCATTTTCTACAAAGAGAAATAAACTTACAGATTGGACTTTTACTTCTGAAATGCGAGTGAAAATCGATATTTCGAAAGATTTTTCAACCGGTACATTCTCAGAAAAATTAACCATTAGATAAAATGGTCGATTCTGTGCAGAACTGAAAAATTGAATCCCTAAAATAAAAACTATCAAAAAGAACCGTTTCATAGAATCAATATACTCCAATAAAATGAAGTGGCACCAAATTACCCAAACTTTATTAAAAATTCCATTTGATTTTTTCTATAAGTATAAACGAAAAAATACAATCTCTGATTTTGCTAAAAAATTCTTTAAGCAGATTTCAAAAACAAATTCTTTGATCCAATTAATACTCTGCTCAAGGATTTCTCATACAACAACTCATTTGCGATATTTAATACTTCCTCCGTTGTCACAGCGTCAATCTCACGTATTGTCTCTTCGACACTTTTTAATCTTTTGAAATAAATAATGGAATGCCCCATTCTCATCATCCTGTTGGTTGTGTTTTCCAGACTCAAAATAATATTCCCTTTCAAATATTCTTTTGCTTTCTTCAATTCACGTTCAGAAATTTTTTTCGTTTTAAGTTTCTCGAACTCATTATAAATTAGTGTCAAGGCTCTATCAACCGATTTTTCCGTAGTCGAGAAATAAATCCCGAAAGTCGAGACATCAAAAAATGAGTTCAAGAATGAATTGATCAGATAAGCGATACCATTTTTTTCTCTTACAGATTGGAATAGTCGTGAACTACTTCCTTCACCTAGTACGTGGGAGAATACACTAATGGCAGTCCTTCTCGGATTGTTAAAACCGATTGTTGATTTACCAAGAATAAAATGCGTTTGCTGAATATCTTTGTTGATGTATAGTTCCTTGGTTTCAAAACTCTTTGGTGTGTGTCTGCTCTTTTTTGTATATCCAAGATCTTTTGTAATATACTTTTTCGTAAAATCAATAATCTCTTGATGATTAACCGCCCCTGAAGCGATTATGTAAAGATTATTAAAACAATAATTTTGTTTTATGAAATTTAATACGTCATTCCTGGTGAACTTTTTTAAGTTTCTCTCATTACCAATGATAGGTAACGACAGTGCATTACCCGTGAAAGTATCAGTTTCAAATTTGTCAAATATAGATTCTTCCGGCGAATCTTCAATATCATTCAATTCATCAATTATAACGCTTGATTCTTTTAAAATATCAGATTCTTTAAAAACGGAGTTTTGCACCATGTCCGACAGAACTTCAAATGTTTTTTCAATATGTTGTACAAGTCCTCTTCCATAATAACAGGTATGTTCCTTTGAAGTAAAAGCATTCAAATATCCGCCTAACGATTCTATATCATTCGCAATCTTCTTGGCGCTTCTTTTCTTGGTTCCTTTAAAAAGCATATGCTCAATAAAATGCGAGAGACCATTGTTAACAGCATTTTCATCACGAGAACCGACATTAAACCAAAAACCCAATGAAAACGATTTGACATAAGGTATGTTTTCAGTAACTATCTTTATTCTGTTGGATAATTCTGTGATGTTAAAGTGATTCACAAAAAACCTCAATTTTAAAAATAAGCGGCAAATATAGATAAAAAAAATTATCCAAATCAAGAAAATAAAAAGAGGTCGCTCAAATATTCTGGCAATAACATTGAACAACCTCAATCAAAATGTGAATATAAATTTATTACTTTTCGTATTTATCAATATACTTCAAAAAGAAATCGCAAATGTTCTTATATGCTTTCTCTAAAATTTCTTCGGGGGGTAAGAATACTACCCTAAAATGATTTGTCCCCGGAACTTGTCCGAATCCCGTTCCAGGTACAACAACAACACCGGTTTCTTTAATAAGCTCTGCAACAAAATGATTATCCGAATTTTTTATCTCAAGTTTAGGGAAAGCATAAAACGCACCTTCGGGTTTTACACATGAAAGTCCGGGAACATTATTTAACATCTCAACAGTTAGATCTCTTCGTCGTGTCAGTTTCTCTATTGCAACGTGGAGGTGACTATGATCTCCACCCAGCGCTGAGGGTATTGCATACTGTTCAGGATGATTAGCACATAATCTCGCGCGCAATGCCTTGTTTATTGCTTCAATATAATTAACCATCCTTGTTTTATCTCCGCTTACGATTCCCCAGCCGATTCTAAAACCCGGAACCATATAATTTTTTGAAAGTCCACCATAAGTTATGCACGGTACTTCTTTATTCAATGATGCTATGGAGACATGTTTCTTACCATCCAATAACAGTTTGTCATAAATTTCATCCGCGAAAATAACTAGATTGTGCTCTAATGCCAGGTTAATAATTTGACGTAAAGTGCTCTCCTCGCAATTGGAACCGGTAGGATTATTAGGATTGATGACAATTATTCCCCGGGTCTTATTATTAATTTTTTTCTTGATATCTTCAACATTCGGCTGCCACCCGTTGTTTTCATCAAGGTAGTAAGGATTTTCCATTGTTTGAAGTTTACTTGCAATTGCAGTGTAAAGCGGGTAACCCGGTGTCGGTGTTAAAACATTTTCACCGTTATTTACTAAAGCAGTTAGACAAATGTCTATTGCTTCGCTCGCGCCGGTCGTGACAAAGATATCAATAATATTTCTAATTCCCTTTCCCTCGGCTTCTTTTGCAATAGCATCCAATGCAGATTTGATCCCCGAAGATGGCGAATAACTATTATAATTTTTTAACATCGCATCGTAAGTTGCTTCAAGCATGTGTCTCGGTGGTATAAAATCATACAACGGTGGATCACCAATATTCAAGTAAAGCATTTCTTTACCTGTTTTAGCAACTTCATTCGCAAGCACAACGATATCTCTAACGGCATAGGTAATATTATTGGTCCTAACAGCAGGTTTGATTTCAATATTTTTCATTTTTTACTCCGTGACGGTTTAAGTACAAATCTGTCTTTCCCAAATTAATTCATTCTGAAAATATTATCAATTGAATTGGAGTTGAATCCCCCGCCAATTTGATGATCTTTTTAAACCCCTGGCTTTATTATTACACCTTTGTTTTCTCTTCCGTTAATTTTTACCGTAATCGGTTGATTCAGACTGATATGTTTTACATATTTTTTTTCTTCATACGCAGGTTGTGAATTCAACCATTTCCAATCAACAAAACCTTCTTTCCTGTGATAGTTCACGGTAAAATAACCGACTTTAAATGAAGTTAAGTTTTGAAAAAAGTGAGATCCCTGAGATGGTGTAACATCGAAGTCTTTAAAGTTGGATTCGACTATCGCCTTTGCACCCGAAATTTGTTCCCATGTTACCGGAATACCCAGCCATGGATCGAGTGTACCCCACCTACCGACACCGATCAATAAATATTTTTTATCTTGCAAAAGTAGTTGGGAGTTAAAAATGGAAATCTCATTTACTACATCGATACTTTTTGAGCGGTCAAAGTTATCTATATTAATATAGATAATGTCCTTGATATCCTTATCAATTCCGTTACCGAGTACTTTCCCGCTCTTGCATATCAATTCATGTTTGGAATGAATTTCTGTATTCAGTTCTTCAATTTCGTTGCATATTACCAATGGTCTCATCTGCAGTAAACCGAATTCCTTCGGTCTACCAAGAGGTACCGATAAATTAACGGCAAATTCAATTTCTACAGGAGCGCCCATTCCCCAGCTTCCAAGCTCAATTAAGAGATTAATTATATCCGGAAGAGGAAAATATTTATGCTTAAGTATCGGCGAAAGAGTAAATAGCCGAACACCAGGACGTGATACACCATCATAAATCGCATCGTCCTCAGCTGAATATGTTGAAGACACATATGATAATGTCCCGTCATTCTCGGCATCACTTATGCTGTATTCTTTCAACAACATATCTTCAGTCAGGTAGGTCTCGCTATCCCATTCGTTCATTTCAAGAGTATAAAAACTTTGCTGACTGAATTTTACCGTATCGTCAACATTCGCATATTGAAGCAGATGATGGGGATATTTCGGGCAGAAACGAAAAGCTTTCCCTCCTTCTGTTATAGTAACACCTAAACCGAAAGCCGCAGATACAATTCCATCATCCGATTTTAATGGTGGAGCCGGATAAAAATTATACGACTTTGCCACACCTGAAAACTCCGGATAAAACCGGGAACCATGCTGGGCACCTACCATCTTTTGAATTATAACCGCCATCTTCTCCTCTTCCAAACGATAGGAAGTCACTTTGATATAATCTTTTGCCTTCCGCGAGAAGATTGAAGCATAAATTCTTTTTATGATACTAAGAAGCTGGAATAATCTTGCCTGTGTATCGGGATGAATATTCGGCACCATATATGTATCATAGATACCCGCAAATGGTTGATCTTGAGAGTCTTCTAACAAACTTGAAGATCTTACAGCTAGAGGTCCGTAATTCAGTTCCAGAAAATCATATAATCCTTTTAATGCATATTCAGAGAACTTGGGTGCTTTCAAAAATCTTTCGATGATATCATCATCATTATCCGAGAGTAGAGCAAAATCTCTCAGGTTATTTTCATCAAGAAATTGATCGAAAACTTCCGTTCCTAATACAACCGAAGCAGGAACAAAAATTTCAACATCTTTAAATCTATTCCGAATATCAAAATTGCTCAAGAGGTTGTTGACAAATCCTAATCCTCGTGCTTTTCCTCCAATCGAACCTCCGCCGATTCTAGCAAATGTTAGAGTAGGATCAAAATGCTTTTTATGAAAATCTAATATTACACCTACCTGCCGAGACTTAACAAAATCACTGATCGAATTTACCAACAGTGATCTCAAAGCATCGGTCGATTCAAAATCAGAAACCTTTTTAGGACGCAGTAAATGAGCTAACCAAAACTCGGTTCTTGCCTTCAACCAATTTGAA
>CAZKNM010000005.1:50036-50901 GCA_964554135.1 uncultured Melioribacteraceae bacterium | reverse complement strand
CAAATTTTTATCAAGCCATTCCGTTGATACAAGTTTATCGTTTTTAGTACTGTTGTCAAAGGCAATGGTCCGCGAAATACTAAAGAAGGTGATTACGATAAAATATAAAATGACTTTCCGGAATTTCATTTTTCCTCCAGGATTTTAATATTGAAATAAATAACTTACTTTAATAAAAACACTTTGATTTGTTTGGTAATATTCTCCTAGCGGATTATTCCGCATCCAACTATTATTTTGCCAATATTGATTTTCATAAAACGATCCGTAGCCAATCTGTATGACCGAACCGGGTATCAGTTCATAAGATACAAGTGCATCGATCAATAAAGTTTTGCGATAGCTATCGTATTGCGCTATAGCCCTTAAAAAAAGATGTTTATTGAATTGATAGGTTGTCTTGGAAATAAAAATGCTTATGTCATACACTTTTTCGTTGATATTGATTTTATTTAGTGATTGATACTGATATTCAAAAAACTGAGTAAGTTTTGTACCAGGTTGGACTGTTAATTTAAAATCGGCTGTCATACCTTTACCAAGAAATGGATCTGTTTGAGAATAGTATATTCTGTTGCCAATGTTGAATAATCCATAAATATGCAGCCAGTTTGTAATTTGTACTTCACCATATGTATTGAAAAATCCCCCTGTGAATTGTTCACCTAACCAAAATTCTGAAAAATATTGGTATTCTATCCTTAAATTTCCTTGCTTGTCGAAATGGAAATTAATTCCACTTTTAATAGTGTCGTCAATCTCTTTTGTTTTTAAATCCCGCAAATTTTTTCCATAAGCAAGGAGCGTGATACGCTTTATCCAATCGAGATTACTTTGGGGATAAAAATTGTACAATATCATTCCT
>CAZKNM010000005.1:48754-50026 GCA_964554135.1 uncultured Melioribacteraceae bacterium | reverse complement strand
GCTTCGATAATTATCACCAGTGATGTCCCCTTATTGTTCCATATCATTCCTGCAAATTTTCCTATTCCGGTTCGATTTATAAATGCCGTCGACAGTTGGAAATCATTTTCGATATACTCGTAATCACCCCAGAATTCAAAATTTCGCGAATGAAATTCATAAGCAAAATTACCTGCTGTTCCGGTGATATGATTTTTGTTTATTTCATCTTTAGAAAATGATTTTAGAAGGTTGCCAATTAGTTTATGCTTTCCATCCGAAAATTTAAGTGATACATCCACACCCAAAACCCGGTTATAACCATCGGAGAATGCCCGGTTGAGACCCAAAAATCCGATATGATTTTCGCCTTCAATATTGTATTTCATTCTTCCAATAAAATAGAGAGCTTTTTCCCCTTCAAAAGGATTTAATGCACTGCCGTCAATTTCAGGATTGAATTTTCGGCCGGGGTATTCATCTGCAGATGCAAGAATTCCGAAATTGAATCTATTACTTTCACCGCTTATTTTTACTCCTAATATCGGATCAACAATTTTTCGGGTATGTACTGTTTGAATAAAGTATCTTTCACCAAGAGACCCCTGAGCAAGATTGAATACGTTTCCTCCTTCCATAAAGAAGGGTCGTTTTTCCGAATAGTATATTGGGTATCTTTGGTTGACCAGAACTTGAAAGGCATCCGATTCAATGTGGCTGAAATCGGGATTATAGGTTGCTTCTGCAGTAATAGAGGATGTTATTCCGTATTTACCCGATATACCAAAGTTCGACTCACCATGACCGTTACTCCAGTGGTTGGGAGTTACTCGATCCCAATAGTTATTATAAGTTACTGATGGTATCATTTCGAATTTTACTGCAGACGCTAAATCGGAGACCATCATTGATCCCATACTGGCTATATAGCTTTTACCGATACTAACGGCCGGCCAGGATGCAGTCATACTCAACCGCGAAATTTTTCTTTCAAAAATTATATTCATCAATACATTACTACCGGCAGTGTATTTGAAATTTTTCAATGGTACACGAAACTCAACTACATAACCATCCACAACAATATTTGCACTGCTGTACCAGACATAATCAGGAGAAGTATCTGCACCTCTATCCACGGTATCGAACAGATCACCCTGAATTCCTGAAGGATTTGATGTAAGTACATAACCTACT
Organism: uncultured Melioribacteraceae bacterium; assembly: GCA_964554135.1. GTDB lineage: Bacteria > Bacteroidota > Ignavibacteria > Ignavibacteriales > Melioribacteraceae > CAZKNM01. Next base: position 48,850 of record CAZKNM010000005.1, on the reverse strand, counting down.
GTTTGATTACCGATTAAATCTATATTGAATCCAATCCAATCGCCTTGCCAGATATTATCTCTCTCAGTGACAGATGTTTTAATTTTTTCGGATTGC
>CAZKNM010000005.1:45873-48701 GCA_964554135.1 uncultured Melioribacteraceae bacterium | reverse complement strand
TATATTGCTCTCATCATTAGCAATCCATACTCTGGTTCTCTCTGGAAGAGTATCTCCATATACAGTTCCATAACTAATAAAGTATTTGTCAATATCCGGATTACGATTCCATATCTCCTCGGAAAGAATACCATCTATCACTGGTGGGGTATCAACAAATGTGCTACGAAACATATATAGATTATTTTGCGATTTTGTATTTATTTTGAAGATCATTACAAGTGTAATGACCAAAATTAATTTCCTTTTCATATTCCCCCCATCAAGAAGATTATTTCTTACCCTTAATTTTTGCGCTCCATATTTTTCCATCTACTGCTTTTAATAATACTTTTATCTCCTCTGGACTTTTTGAATCGACATACAATTCCAAGAATTTTTTAACCACGGAAGAATCATAAGTAATTCGTGAATCGACATAAACTTGAGACAGCCCGGCTTTCTTTAAACCTTCAATGTAGTCGGTTTCTTTAATTGCCCCCGCAATACATCCCGTCCATGCGGCAATATTATCTGCGATGACAGACGGTAAATTATCTTTTAAAACTATATCCGAAATAGAAATTTGTCCGCCCGGTTTAAGAACTCTTACAATTTCAGAAAAAACCTTCGGCTTGTTCGGAGAAAGATTTATCACACAATTTGAGATTACCCAATCAATGCTTCCGTCTTCAACCGGCATATTTTCAGCATCACCGAGTCTAAATTCGACATTGGTATAACCACCCGACTTTGCATTTGCCGTAGCTTTACCTATCATTTCAGGTGTCATATCAATCCCGATCACTTTTCCGGATTTCCCAACTTTCTCCGAAGCAATAAAACAATCAATCCCTGCACCTGATCCAATATCAACAACTGTCTGTCCTTCCTTTACATCCGAAAATGACAAAGGATTACCGCACCCAAAAGAGTTTTCAACAGATTCAGCAGGTAATTTATTTAATAATTCCTCTTCATACCCGGCTAACTTTACAAGATTACCTTTCATACTATCGGTAGACGAACAACATGAGGTCTGGGGGGCACAGCAAGACGAAGATTTTGTGGAAGAAACCAAACCACCATATTTATTTTTTACCTCTTTCTTTATTTTTTCTTCTTCAATATTCCGGGAATTCATAATATCCTCCTGTTATTTAATTGTAGAATACAAGTATATGATTAAAAATTTTTAAAGCAATTTATGCATGCACACCGCCGACTGTGGACATACAGATTTAAATTCCACAGATTCTTTTACTCTATCGCTCACAATCTTCCTGCTTATTTTTTCAAATCCTTGTTTACTAAAAAAATCTTCGGCGGTTTCGGTTAATAAATAAATCTCGTCAAGGTTTAACTGTTTAGCCTTCTCAAGAATCTCCTTACACAACAATTTCCCGTAACTGTTCCCTTGAACCTCGTAGTTAACACCCAACGAACGGAGCAGTCCTTTGTTTTCGTAAATTTCCAATCCAACCACTCCGAAAATTTTCTGATTTATTTCCATTACTAAAAAGTTTCGCAAATGTTCCTCAATCCCCTCTAACGGCAACCTTAATGATTGCAGCAACTGGAATATTCTTTCCTTGTCACTGAACTTTACAGGACGAACGGTTGGATTTATATTCATCTGGTATTCACTTTATTTTTATTTATAGATTACAAATAAGATGATAAAAATTTTTATTTCTTAGAGCAGCAATCTTTCCAATTTCCAAATGCTTGATTTAATTTTCGTAAAAATTCGATCAGCATCTCTCTTTGATCTTCGGGAAAATTTGTTAAAATAATTTTTTCTGATTCAAAAACATTATCCCACGTCTTAAGGAAAATTTCCTCCCCAGCTTTAGTCAATTTCATTACACGTACACGATGATCGTTCGCATCCTCTTCCCGTGTTACAAGTTTCTGCTGGACCAACGGTTCGACAACACGAGTTACTGTACTTATCGATAGATGCATTTTATCTGCAAGGTTCTGCATTGAAAGTGGTCCGTGCCTATGCAACGTTTCGAGAGTATAACATTGGCTAACCGATATACCGCAGCACACCATTTCATTCCGGTCCCGGAATTGATATTTTTTAATCAACTCAACGATCTCGTGGTGAAACTTTTCAACCTGGTTAGGATTAACACTCATTTAATTTACTTCCACTTCAAAATATTTGTATCCTACAACTAAATTAATCTTTTTTTTTATTCATGTCAAGTTTTCCTGATTTTTAATGAAATAAACTTAATTCCATACATTTTTTATGAAAATTTTAAATCAAATCCGTATTGGTTGGCTCTTGTCGATGGATTGTACCTTCAAATGATTTAAACTTTTTGGTAAACGAAAAAGTTATCTTTCAAAATCATCCTCAAAAACTGCTTCTCCATTTTTATTAAAAAACCTAACATAATCGGCAGAACCGCACCCGCCGAACAATAGATGAATCCCCATCAACTTTCCGGCAGGTGTATCATAGGTTAGTTCATAAACTTGGTTATCGTTTAGACTAATTCTTACTTTTCTATTTTCCACTTCACAAAATAATTTGTTCCATTCAGACATATCACACCCGAACATTGAAAGATCGGCGCTGTTGCCTAATACAGCTTTATCAACAAATTGTAATGACACTCCAGCTACACAACCCTGAGCACATAAGGGAATGTGCATTCTTCCCATTTCGGTGTACATTGTCAGGAGAAAATATTGGCATGTAATTCCCCCTTCTCGCAAGTCATTCTTAATGGATGTTTCGATTTTGAAGTTATCGGCGTCAACTCCAAAATCTTTGATATTATAACAACTCAAGAGGAATGGCCTATCTTTTATCTTAACATTATTCTTTT